>CAURKE010000179.1:0-3005 GCA_963525055.1 uncultured Campylobacter sp.
GCCGCGAGATCGCCGTTATAAAGGGCGAACACTTTGAGGCGCGCATCGACGAGCTAGGTAGAATTTCTAAATTTTATCTAAACGACGAAAAATATAAAAACGCCGATGGCGAGCGTATCGAGCTAGCAGGCGCTCAGCCGCTACCGCTTGAGGTTCGCTTTAGCGACAAGGCATTAAACGAGCAGGCTTTCAAGGTAGCCTACGCGAGCGACGTTAGCGAGATAAATTTAACTAGCGAGCCAAAAAGCATAGTTTTAACGCAAAATTTGGAAGGCTCTAGCGTAACTAAGAAAATCACGTTTTATCCAAACGGAAGCTACGATCTAGATCTTAGCGTAAGTGCCGGCGAATACTACGTAACACCGGGTTTTCGTCCAAATGTCGCTATCGACAGTTACACCGTTCACGGCGCGCTGCTTAAGCATAACGACGGCAAGCTAACTATCATCGAGGACGGCGACGTAGACGCGACCGAGAGCTTTAACAACGTAAACATAGCCGCGGCTAGCGACAGATACTACACGGCTTTGTTTTTTAAATTTGACGGACTTTTAAATCCCGTAGTTTCAAAAGACGGCGCGGGCAATGCAGTGATATTCGTAAAAGGCGAGCAAAATTTTAAAGCCAAAGGCTACATCGGAGCTAAAGACCACGCGACTCTAAACCAGATAAACGAGGAGCTCGTGGACGTCATCGAGTACGGCTGGTTTACCTTTATCGCAAAGCCGATGTTTGCGTTTTTAAATTTACTTTACGGTTACATAGGCAACTGGGGTTGGGCGATCGTCGTTCTGACGCTAGTTATCAGGATCGTACTTTTCCCTCTTACCTATAAAGGTATGCTATCGATGAACAAGCTCAAAGATCTAGCGCCGAAGGTAAAAGAGCTGCAAGCCAAATACAAAGGCGATCCGCAAAAGCTAAATATGCACATGATGGAGCTATATAAGAAAAACGGCGCGAACCCGATGGGCGGCTGCTTGCCGATACTTATGCAGATTCCGATTTTCTTTGCGATTTACCGCGTACTACTAAACGCGATAGAGCTAAAAGCCGCGCCGTGGATACTCTGGATACACGACCTTTCGGTGATGGATCCGTATTTCGTACTGCCTATTTTGATGGGTGCGACTATGTTCCTTCAACAAAAGCTCACGCCGACCACGTTTAGCGATCCTATGCAAGAAAAGATAATGAAATTTTTACCGCTTATCTTTACGTTTTTCTTTGTGACCTTCCCTGCGGGACTTACGCTTTACTGGTTTGTAAACAACGTCTGCTCGGTCATCCAGCAGGTTTTTGTAAACAAGCTCTTTGAAAAGCATAAAAAAGCGGAGGTAAAGGCCTGATGCGAATAGAAGCCGCAAATTTACAAGAGGCCTTTCAAAAGGCCGCGCAGGAGCTAAATTGCTCCGTTACCGAGCTTGATATCAAGATTTTGCAAAATCCAAGCGCGGGTTTTTTGGGATTTTTCAAAAAAACGGCGATCATCGAAGCCGTAAAAGAGGGCGCGCACAAAGAAGCAAAAAAAGCCCCTCAAGCCGCTCGCGAAAACGGTCATAAAGAAAACGGCGGCGAAAAAAAGAAGGAATTTAAGAAAAAAGATAACTCCGGCGAAGAGCAAAATCACCGAAGCGAAAAGAAAAAAAATCATAAAAATCGCCACGATCATCACAAAAATCATGCGGCAAAACAAAGCGAAACTAGTGCGGTAAACGAGCCAAAAGTCGAAGAAGCACAACCGCAAAAAGAGCCTCAAGTAAAAGAAAAAGAACCGCACAAAAAAGAACAACCTAAAAAAGATAGCGGCAAAAGTATCCTTGATCACTCTATCATCGATACCTTTAATAAAAACGACTTTTACGAGGGCGAGGAAAAAGCGGGAAGCAACGAAAATTTAGGCTCGCCAGTTTCCGGCGGCGAGGCAAATTTGACGCAGGCTACGCCAAATTTGGCTAAAAAAGAAAAACAAGACTCTCGCTCCGACCGCGCCTCGGCTCAAAAACAAAAAGAGCAAAAACCAAAAGCCGACATTGATAAAGTATTGCCCGAGATAAAGCAGGGCGTAGAGAAGCTTTTTGGCGGAAATTTCTTTACGATAGACAAGATAGACGTGCGCAAATTTGACGACGAGGCCGTGATAGTCGAGCTTGACGGCGAGGATGCGGCGCTACTCATAGGCAAAGAGGGCTACCGATACAAGGCGATCTCATATCTGCTCTATAACTGGATCAGCTCAAAATACGGCCTTGCGGTGCGCCTTGAGATCGCGCAGTTTTTGCAAAATCAAGAAGCCGCGATCGATCAGTATCTAAAAGGCATAATCGAGCGAGTAGAGGAGACGGGCAAAGCCAAAACTAAGTCTTTAGACGGCGTTTTGGTTAAGATCGCCCTTGAAAAACTACGCGAAAAATTCCCCGACAAATACGTAAGCGTAAAGTCAAATAGCGACGGGCAGTTCGTAGTCGTGAACGACTTTATCAAAAAATGAACGAGACCATAGCCGCCGTCGCCACCGCACACGGCGTAGGATCGATCTCCATCATCAGGCTAAGCGGCGCGGACGCCCTTAGTCTGGCTCTAAAACTCACCAAAATCACTTCTCTTGTCCCGCGTTATGCGACTCTAACTAAAATTTACGTCGAAGGCGAGCTTATCGACGAAGCGTTGCTTATTTATTTTAAAGCTCCGTACAGCTTTACAGGCGAGGACGTGGTGGAGTTTCAGCTCCACGGTGGGTTAGTAGTGGCAAATTTGATCCTAGGCGAGCTTATCAAAAATGGCGCCAGACTCGCACGCGCCGGAGAGTTTAGCAAACGAGCGCTCATAAACGGCAAGATGGATTTTAGTAAGATCGAGGCGATAAACTCGCTCATAAACGCAAAAAGCGAGGATGGCGTAAAAATCATCGCGCGCACTATGAGAGGCGACTTGGCTAAATTTGCGGACGAAATCCGCTCCGAGCTCGTAAAAACTCTGGCATTCGTGGAGACTAGCATCGACTA
>CAURKE010000180.1:0-2975 GCA_963525055.1 uncultured Campylobacter sp.
TAAAAAACGGCAAGTGGACGCCGACGTATCTAATCAAAAGACTTTATGACGAAAACCACAAAACCACGCTCATAACGACCTTTGAGTGGAATACCAAAGCTAAAAAATGGATTCCGTACGAAAAATCGATATACCGCTACAAGGGTGACGTTTACGCTAGCTCCGAGGGCTATAAATGGCGCGGCAAATGGGTGCCGCAGACGAAGCACGCGGCCTTTACGGCTGCGGACGGAGCGCGCACCGAGATAAATTTCACGTGGGGCGAGGACGCGTGGCGACCGCAGGAGAGGACGGTGCAAAAAATAGAGCCCGAGTTTAGGCGTTTTACCGATCTTAGATGCCGCTGGGACGCCGCAAAGAGCGAGTGGAACGGCTGCTACAAAAACGTGCGCGAGGAGACTGAACAAGGTCGGCTAAAATACTCCGCATCGTCGTTTCGGCAGGAGGAGTCGCAACGCTGTGAGATAGTGTTTGAAAACGAACTTAGCTACGACGCGCGCGGTAACTTGATAAAAAATCGCGAGACGTCAGACGGCGAACGGCGCGAGTACGTCTACGTCTACGACGAAGCGGGAAATAACGTATCCTCAGCGCTTCGCGAGCCAGATGAGAGCGGCAAATGGCGCGAAACGCAAAAAACGGTAAACGTATTTGAGCCAGAAATTTTAGCACGCGACGTCATGGATCGTGGATTCATTGGCGACTACGTAGCCGCGGGCGAAAATGCGATCAAAAGCAGCATGCAGTATTTTTTAGACGGCGATGAGTTTAAGCTAAACGAGACGCTCGAGTGGTTTTACGAAAAATGCGAGCCGTCTCGCGAGTGAGCCCTATATCGTTCAAATTTCCCTTAGCAACGCGATAATGTTTGCTTGCGAGGCGGATTTTGGCGTCTAAATTTGACGCGCGGCGGATGATGGTTTTTAAATAAAATTTAGGAGAAATATGCGAAATTTAGAGCAAATTTTAGCGTCGCTAGACGAGAGCGCGCAAAAGGTTTTGGTTTTAGGATGCGCAAAACACCCCGTTTGGGACGATGCGAACGAGGTTTTCGCGCTAGCTACGAGGCAAATTTTAGATAAAAGCCTAGGGTTGCAAAAGGGCGTGGATTATAGCAAAACTCCTAAATTTTATGGTGCCCGGCCGCTCGCGTTTATCGGCGTGCATGCGCAGATGATCGGGCGAAAAAGCATAGGATTTTTACTCACGGAAAGACATCTTTTGGTTAAATTTGACGCGTCGGCCGTAAACGTAGACGAGGTAGCGGCGGCGTTTAGGCTCGATAAGTATTTGCAAAACGAGCTGGAAAATCTCGCGTGGCAAGAGCTGGAAAAATGCGAATTTGAAATCGAGGACGAGATGAAAGCGGCGATGAAAACTGCGCTGGAAGCGATCTTGCAGGCAGTTTTAGAGGAGGGCGTTAAGGCCGAGGAGCGTACGATCGCGGATAAAATTTTGGAGCTTGAGCTGGGCGAAGCGCTAAAAACGCCGCTTGACGAGACGAAGCTGCTATCAAAATCGCTTAGCGTCTTTAAGCCCGTCTCACCGATGCTTCACAGCCTTGATCGCTCGCTTTTGGGTAAGCCTTACGGCGTGATATTAGACGAGCGCGGACTTATTAGCCGCGAGCTGATGGAAGAGCAAGTTTTTAGCTCGTGGGACGAGATCGGAGGCGCACAAATCGAAGTAAAAGAGGACGCCGTAATAATAGGCGAAAAAGAGCATAAGATACCTTTTGAGCTAAAAGAGAAAAAGGAAAATTTCGCCGAGTTTTTAAAATTTACGGCGGCGTTAAAAGCGTAAAATTTAAGCCGAATTTGCGTATAATCGCATAAAAACTAAGGAGAGAAAAATGCTAAAAAAGATGGCGGATACGATAAGGTTTTTATGCGCGGATATGGTGCAGCAGGCAAACAGCGGGCATCCTGGCGCGCCGATGGGGTTAGCCGACGTCATGGTCGTGCTGGCTAAATTTCTAAATCACAATCCTAAAAATCCAAACTGGCTAAACCGCGATAGGCTCGTATTTAGCGGCGGTCACGCAAGCTCGCTCGTGTATAGCTTTTTGCATCTTAGCGGCTATGATCTTAGCCTTGAGGATCTAAAAAACTTCCGTCAGCTGGGCTCCAAAACTCCTGGCCACCCAGAGATCCACACAAAAGGCGTCGAAGTAGCGACCGGACCGCTAGGGCAGGGCGTGGCAAACGCGGTAGGCTTTGCTATGGCGGCAAAATACGCGGCCAATCTGCTAAACGACCCCGAAAACGTCGTCATAGATCATAAAATTTACTGCCTCTGCGGTGACGGAGACTTGCAGGAGGGCATCAGTTACGAGGCCTGTGCGGTCGCGGGCAACCTGCACCTAGACAACCTCGTGCTGATCTACGACTCAAACAACATCACGATCGAGGGCGACACGAGTATCGCTTGGAGCGAGGACGTGAAGGCTAGGTTTGAGGCTCAGGGCTGGGACGTCGCGCGTATCGACGGCCACGATTACGATCAGATCGAGTTTGCGCTCGAGCAAGCCGCCGAAAAAGAGCGCCCGTATCTCATCATCGCAAACACTCGCATCGCAAAGGGCGCGGGCGAGCTGGAGGGCAGCCACCACAGCCACGGCGCGCCGCTTGGCGAGGAGATCATCAAGGCTGCTAAAATCGCGGCTGGCTTTGATCCTGAGCGTAAATTTGCTATTGACGAGGACGTGCTGATTCGCTTCCGTGCCGCCTTAGAAAAGGGCGACCTAGCCGAAGCTCAGTGGAATCAAAAAGTGCATAATTTAAGCGCCGAGAGCAAAAATATGCTAAATTCGCTGTTAAACCCCGATTTTAGCAAGATAAATTTCCCTGATTTTAGCGGTAAAAAGCTAGCCACGCGCGATAGCAACGGCATCATCATGAACGAGATCGCACGCGCTCTACCCGGCTTTATCGGCGGTAGCGCGGATCTGGCGCCGTCAAACAAAACCGAGCTAA
>CAURKE010000181.1:0-2974 GCA_963525055.1 uncultured Campylobacter sp.
CGTTATTAAATTTAGCCGAACCCAAGAAAACTACGCTATCAGGACCGTCTTCTTTACGGATTTGTAGCATCTTATCGCCGATTTCGTTTACGGCTTGTTCCCAGCTGATGCGCTCCCATTTTCCATTTACTTTTTTCATCGGAAATTTGATGCGTTGTTTTGATTTCGTAAGGTCGATCTGATCGATTCCCTTAGAGCAGTGCGAACCCTGAGAGATCGGGTGATACATAGCCATATCTTGGCGTACCCATACTCCGTCTTTTACCTCGGCTTCGATACCGCAGCCCGCCGAACAAATAGAACAAATCGTTCTAACCTTTTTTGAACCTTCGTAAGGATTTTTTATCTCCTCGTTGGTTGCCTTTCTAAACGTCTCGTTTTCGCCAAATGCCATCGTGCTACCAGCACCAAGAGCGGCAAGCTTCAAAAACGAGCGTCTTCCTATGCGTGAATCACTCATGGTTTTCTCCCTTAGTAAGCGATCTTATAGTAGTATTCCCACTCTTTGCTTTTTTTGTAAAGCACCTCTTTTTTGCTCGACTTGCCGACAACTACGCCGTTGTCGTCAGGAGCAAGCTCGTCGCTAGTCGGTTTTGCGATAGCTGCGGCAGCCAATACAGTCCCGCCTACCGCGCCGACCTTCAGAGATTTTTTGAGAAAATCTCGTCTTGATCCTTGCATGTTTTCTCCTTATTAATCCCAAATTTGAAATTTTTGAGACGTTTTTAGAAAGATATTGTTCAAATTTTGCATATTTCCTAGGCGTAGTGCGCCTTACAGGCGCGTATTTTAGGGCACTTGCATATTTTAAAATATCACTATGCAAATTTAGCATATTTTGAGAATAAACGAAGTAAAAATATTAGATTAATTATGAAACTTAATAAATAGTTAAGGAAACCTAAAATTTAGCTTAAATTTCAATACTACATATCAAGTTATAAAAGTATATTTTATGTAAATTTGGGGTTTTGAGCTAAATTTATCAAATTTAGCTCAAATTTGCGTTAGAAATTATTTTTGTAGGTCGCTTAAATTTACTATAAAAGGCACGGAGCGAACACCGGCGGCGGAGTATTTTTGTCTTAAGTTATCCATCGCTTTAACGTCCGCGTCGCTAACGGCGCCGTCTGCTACCTTATAGTCGTCCGCGAAATATTTTCGTAAAATTTTGATCTTGTCGCTATCGGTTTTTGCGCTTGCTGCGTCTTTATATATCAAAAAGCTTTTTTGCAAAGACGAAACGTCGTGAACCGGAGTTAAGATTAGCTTTACGTTGCTTTCTTTTAGCGTCGCTTCGATCTTTTCAAGCTCTAGGCGGCAGTATGGGCACTCGGGATCCGAAAACATCACGATAGTCGGCTTTTTAGAGTCGTTTCCTAGAGTGATGATATTTTCTTTTTGCTCGCTTTTATATACTTTTGAGATGTTTTTCGCCGCTATTTCCTTTTTTATCTCTTGCATGTAGGCTTTTTGCGCCTTTAGGTCGATGATGTCCGGGAAAAGCAGGTCGCCTTTAGTAAAGATAACCTCGTCTTGGCTCACTTGACCGTTGCTCAAATTTACCACGACCGCTTCGATGCCATCAACCACAGACTTGCGCTCGGTTACGTTTACTTTCACGCCTTCGCCGACCATCTGCGAGTAAAAACCGACTACTTGCTCGTTTGACGCCGCAAACATCGCAGAAGCCGCCATTAGCGACAAAACTATTTTTTTCATTTCATTCCTTTTTAAAAATTTGCGCGGATTATATTTGCTTTTTTTAAACAGATAAAAAATCACGCTTTTAAAACTCGGTCTGTGCCGTTTTTAACGATATTTGGATCTAGATCGAGTTGCTCGAGGTAGGCGATTATGTATTTTCTACTCAAATTTAACGCCTCTTTCGCGTTCGTTACGTTTACGAATCCCTGCGCGGCGATGACGGCTTTTAGCTTCGCAAGCGCTTCGTTTAGGGCCTTTGACGTTACGAAAAGATTATGCGCGAGCCTCACCACGCGTCCGATGCCCGTTAGCTTTTTTAGCGCGTTATCGCCGCTAACTCGGTCTATCTCAAGCTCGTCATAGATGTTATAGGGTGCTAGGGGAGCTAAATTTCCGCTTTGCAAGATCTCGTAAATTTTCTCTTCAAGCCTGATTTTTAGTTTGCTCATATCGACGCCCGTTTTGGTATAGACGCCGTCGTTTTTAGTTATCGCGCCCGCGCTTTCTAGCTCGTCAAGCGCTTTTTGGGCGATGTTTTCGCTAGCCCATGAGAGCTTTAGACTGATGCTCGTAGCTGAAAATACCGCAAATTCGTTCTTTTCTATCATAAATTTGACCGCGCTTTTTATCCGATCGACCGCGCTTAGATCGTAGATATTTAGCGCTTTTTCATCGACGAATACGTTTGGCGTTTGTTTTGCTATAGCTACGGCCTCCTCGTGATTTAACCCGAAGCGCTGATAGGCCGAGATGATGCCAAAGCCGTTTTTGTGCGCATCTTTTAGCATCGCAAAGGCGCTTACGAAGTCCTTTTTAAGCAACGCGTTTAAAAACGAAATTTTACTTGATTTTTTCATCGGTTCGCTCACGGCGTTTAGCACCCTGCCACCGCCTATGACGCGACCGTTTGCGATGAGCACGAATGGTTCGCCAAATTTCAAAAACATATCCCTTTCAAATTTAAACGTCGCAAATATCCCGCCATCTTTTTCGCTAAGAACGAGCGCTTTTGCGGGCGCGGCCTTTGCGCCGACGCAAAACGTAACGCTCTGCCCGTGCGTTAGCTCGCGTGCAAAAACGATCGCGTCTATCTCGCGAAATCCCCTAAAAAAGCCTTTTTTGCTAAGCAACTGGCCTTTTTTTAGCTCGCCAAGCTCTATGCCCGTCAAATTTAGCGCCACGCGGCTACTAACTCCCGCGCGGTCTACGAATTTATCGTGGCTTTGCACGCTTCGCACCTGCGCTTCTTTGCCCGCGTCATAGTTAA
>CAURKE010000182.1:0-2971 GCA_963525055.1 uncultured Campylobacter sp.
AGGTAACCGTGATAGACGGGATAGAATTTACCGCCGCAAGCGCCAAGATACCGATAGTTACGGCTGCGCCGCCCATGTTTATAGTAGCTCCTAGCGGGATAGAGATCGAGTATAGCTCCTCTTTTAGGCCTAGCTTTTTGCAAAGCGCCATATTTACGGGGATATTTGCCGCCGACGAGCGAGTGAAAAACGCCGTAACCGCACTCTCTCTAACGCAAGTCATAACAAGCGGATATGGGTTTTTCTTGGTAACTACAAATACCATTGCAGGGTAAACGACGAAGGAAACGAAAGCCATCGCACCGACTAGAACAAGGATCAGTTTTAGGTAGCCTGCAAACGCCTCAAAGCCCGTCTCGTGGATGCTGATAGTAACTAAGCCAAAGATACCAAACGGCGCAAGGCGGATGATAAATCTAACGATTTTAGTCACGCCGTCGCTAACGTCTTGGAATACTTTTTTGGTTTCTTGCGAGCAAAATCTCATCGCGATACCGCCGCCAACAGCCCAAGTGATGATACCGATGTAGTTGCCGCTAGAAAGCGCGTTGATAGGGTTTTGAACCATTTTAAAGATAAGGTCTTTTAGGACGTCGACGATGCCCTGCGGAGCGCTCATATTTGCGCTCTCGACGCCTTTTAGCACGAGCTCCATCGGGAAAAGAAAGCTTGCTACGACCGCAACTACGGCAGCCAAAAATGTGCCGACTAGGTAGAGCGTAATTACCTTTTGCATGCCTTTTGCGTGGCCGAATTCTTTTACGATGATAGACGTCGCAACTAGTACGAAAACTAGGATAGGCGCGATAGCTTTAAGCGCGCCGACGAAGAGGTTGCCCAAGACGGCGATAGAGTTTGCGACCGAATTTGCCACGTCGGTTAGGTCTTTTTTTGCTGCGGCTAGCTGCGCTGCGTCGCTCACGCCTTTTGCGATTAGCTCGTTATAAGGAGCTGCCTGATAGTGCGTCCAAAAGCCGATAACGGCGCCTAGAGCTATGCCGATCAAAATTTGAACGATCAAATTTCCGTCGGCGAACCTTTTTGCCAGTTTGCTAAACATTCTAGTGTCCTTGCCTTAAAATTTAATATTAGTTTAGGATTATAGCCGAATTTACGCGGAATTTACAAGCTTTGAGCGAGATTAATTTGAATTTTATTATGAAATGTTACAATTGCGAGATTAATTTTCATAAAGGAAAAGTATGTATTTATTTACTTCAGAGGTTGTGAGCCCGGGTCACCCGGATAAATGCGCCGACATTATCGCCGACAGCATCGTAGATACGATCTTGATGCAAGACCCAAACGGTCGCGTCGCTAGCGAAGTTTTCGTCGCTGGTAAAAACATTATAATAGGCGGCGAGATAAACTCTAAGGTCAAGTTAAGTTTCAAAGACTACGAAGGTATCGTAAAAAACGCATTGGCCAAAATCGGCTACGACGGCAAGTCTAAATTTACTAAAGAGCAGTGCCTGCACCCCGACGACGTCGAGATAAAAGTCTGCGTAAATCAGCAAAGCGCCGATATAAATCAAGGCGTCGATCAAGAAGGCGGCGAGATAGGCGCAGGGGATCAAGGCATAATGTTTGGCTTTGCTAGCTGCGAAGCGAACGAATATATGCCTGCAGCCATAACCTACGCCAGAATGCTTTGCGATAAGGTTTATAAATTTGCCAAAGCTAATCCCGATAAACTGGGCGTCGATATCAAAACCCAGGTCACCGTAGACTACGGCACGAAGGATAACTTTGAAAACTGTAAGCCTCAAAGCATCCATACTATCGTAGTTTCGGCCCCTTGCGTCGAGACGATGAAGATCGAGGAGCTACGCGCCCTAGTGCAAACTCTAATCGACGATGCGGGCTTGCCAAAGGGTCTTTACGATAAAAGTAAAACGCTCATCTACATCAACCCGACCGGCCGATATGTAAATCACAGCTCGCTTCACGACAGCGGACTAACGGGACGCAAGCTCATCGTAGATAGCTTTGGCGGATATAGCCCGATAGGCGGCGGCGCGCAAAGCAGTAAAGACTACACGAAAGTCGATCGCAGCGGTCTTTACGCAGCGCGCTGGATAGCTAAAAACATCGTCGCGGCCGGCCTTGCTAAAAAATGCATCGTCCAGCTAAGCTACGCTATCGGTATGGCAAAGCCAACTTCTGTGAGCGTCGATACGATGGGCACGCAGATCGCTGGCGTAAACGACGATATGCTATCAAATTTCGTTAGCGAAAACTTCGCCCTCACTCCGCGCTGGATCACGAATAAATTCGGCCTGGATAAACCCGGCAAAGATACGTTTTTATACGCTAAAGTAGCAGCCAAAGGTCAAGTCGGAAACGCCAAATATCCGTGGGAAAAGCTTGACGCGGTTGATACCTTCAAGGCTTTGATTAAATAATTTCCTAAGCCCGCTAAATTTAACGCGGGCTTAAATTTACCCTTAAATTTAAGGCTTCGTATGAAATTTCGCCCCGCTTTACGTCTTAAATTTGCTTCAAAAACGCGCGACAAAATTTAAAGAGAATTAAAATGCAAACGGCAATAAACCAAAACGGCAAAAACAAGACGCTCGGACTCGTTTTACTCGGGCTTTGCGCTTTTTATTTTATTTGCGCGTTAGGCATTTTTGTATTGCCTTTTGACGTGCTGGCTCGCTCGTCTTTGGCTAGAGATTTCGTGGAAGCTATGCTTAAAATTTACCCGGCCGTTGAGAGAGCTTTTACCCATACCGATTTTACTCAAAAAGCAGCATTTTACATCGCTTATATGAGGATTATCAAGGTCGTCACGCTTGTCGGTTTCGTCGCGGCTTGCTTATTTTGCGGTAGTAAAGAAAATAAAGCTCGCGTGATGAAACAAGCAAGAAAAGAAAATCCGGTCACAAGATTTATTGTTTCGATTTTTGCTACTTTGTTGGCTGCATTTTTTACAAATTTGGACTTTAACGGCACTTATATAGGCTAC
>CAURKE010000183.1:0-2967 GCA_963525055.1 uncultured Campylobacter sp.
ATTTTCTTCCGTCCTTATATGGATCCTTGCGAGATGCCTGATACTACGTATCCTTACTGGCTATGCACGGGCCGCGTTTTGGAGCACTGGCACTCAGGAACGATGACTATGCGCGTTCCGGAGCTTTACCGCGCCGTTCCGGAAGCTCTTTGCTATATGCACGAGGGTGACGCGCAGAAGCTAAATTTACAGCATAACGACGTCGTTTGGATCGAGTCTCGCCGCGGCAAGGTAAAAGCAAGACTAGATCTACGCGGACGAAACAAACCGCCTATGGGTCTTATTTATGTACCGTGGTTTGATGAAAACGTATTTATTAACAAAGTTACTCTTGACGCGACTTGTCCGCTATCAAAAGAGACCGACTATAAAAAATGCGCGGTTAAAATTTACAAGGCTTAATAATGCAAAATAGAAGAGAGGCTTTAAAATTTGGGTTAAAAGCGATTAGTTTGGTTCTCGCGGGCGGCTTTATCTGGAGTACGCAAACGACGGCTAAAGCCCAAACTCTACTCATCAGGCCGCCGGGCGCTTTAAAGGAAAAAAATTTCCTTAGCGAGTGCATACGCTGCGGGCTTTGCGTAGAAGCCTGTCCTTGGGATACGCTTAAGCTTGCGGATTTAGACGACGGATTGCCTTACGGCACTCCGTTTTATACTCCGCGAAATATCCCTTGCTATATGTGCCCGGATATCCCGTGCGCGGTCGCCTGTCCGACCGGAGCTCTAGATACGAAGCTAGTGAGCGAGGATAACGGCAAGCTAAATATAAACAAAGCGCAAATGGGTATCGCGGTGCTGGATCCGAATTTCTGCATCGCTTACGAGGGACTTCGCTGCGACGCTTGCTACCGCGCCTGTCCTTTGATAGATAAAGCGCTAAGGCTTGAGTATGTCCGCAACGAACGCACGCAAAAGCATGCGTTTTTTAAACCGGTCGTGGACGCCGACTACTGCACGGGCTGCGGCATGTGCGAACAAGTTTGCGTGACGCCAAAGGCTTCTATCTTCGTGCTTCCGCGCGAGATCGGACTGGGATCTAGCAATGAACAGTACGTAAAAGGCTGGGTCGAGGGTGCGGATAAAAAGCTAAAAGACGCTGAGCCAAAAGAGTTTAAAACCGACGAGAAAAAGCTAAACGACTATCTAAATAGCGGAGATTTGCTATGAAATATTTGATTTTAAGAAGGATAAGTCAAATTTTGATCCTAGGGCTGTTTTTTGCGAGCAACTACTACGGAGTTAAAATTTTACAAGGCAATCTCAGTTCGTCTTTGCTTTTCGGAGTCGTTCCTCTTAGCGATCCGTTTGCCGTTTTGCAGCTATATCTAGCTAGTTTTAGTATAGCTTCGGGCGCGCTCGTGGGAGCCGCTATTGTGTTTGCTTTTTACGCGATCGTCGCTCCGCGTGCTTTTTGCAGCTGGGTTTGCCCGGTAAATATCATCACCGAAACCGCTCGCTGGGTCAGAGTAAAGCTTGGCTACGACAAAGATAAAAAATTCGTAAATTTCACGAGAAGCGCGAGATATTACGTTTTGGGATTTACGCTTTTTATCTCGCTAGTCACTTCGGCTCCGGCGTTTGAGGGCGTTAGCTTTATCGGCATTATTCAGCGCGGAGTCATCTACGGCGGTACGCTGTGGCTATTCGTGGCATTTGGCGTGTTTGCGATAGACGCGTTTATCGGCGATAGATTAGTCTGCTCAAAGCTTTGTCCGCTGGGCGCTTTTTACGCGATAGCCGGCAAATTTGCCCTTATCAGAGTAAAGCACGACGCGGCTAGCTGTACTAACTGCATGAAATGCAAGCTAATCTGCCCGGAAAACCAAGTGCTCGGCATTATCGGCAAGCAAAGCGGGTTTATAACCTCGAGCGAGTGCATCAGCTGCGGACGCTGTATAGACGTTTGCGACGATGACGCGCTCAAATTTAATATAAGAAATTTAAGGAGAAATTAATGAAAGCTAATAAGCTTATTTTTGGAGTCGTGTGCGCCGCTGCGCTACTCATCGGCTGCAATAACCCTAGCGTCGGCGACGTATCAGGCTTAAGAACGGCCGAAGTTACCGACGAGAACGTGACTTTAGCGGATATTAACTGGACTAGCCCGATGCCGGGCGAAGCGCAAAAATACGAGCGCTCTTTCGAGAATGCGCCTCCGCTAATCCCGCACGACATCGCGGATCTGCTTCCTATCACGAAAGATAACAATATGTGCGTTACGTGCCATATGCCTGAAGTCGCGAAAGACGTAGGCGCTACGCCGATCCCTAAATCTCACCTTTACAGCATGAGATTTAACAAAGATAAAGGCGGCGAGCTAAGCCAAGACCGCTACGACTGCACGACTTGCCACGTTCCGCAAGCCAAAGTAAAACCGCGCGTGAAAAACAACTTTAAGCCTGACTTTAGCCGTCAGCAAGACGCGCAACACCGCTCAAACCTTCTAGATATTCTAAACGAAGGCGTTAGGTGAGCGTATCTAGACGTGAGCTATTTACTAAATTTTTGGGCGGCAAAACCGCTCAAAAATTTATCGCGCCGCCTTATTTTTGCGGCGAATTTAACTGCGCTGATTGCGAAGCGCCTTGCGTTAGCGCTTGTCATAGAGAGCTTTTGAGTTTTGAAAACGAGAGAGTAAATTTTAAATTTAAGTCCTTGGGTTGCAACTTTTGTAAAGAGTGCGCGCTCGCTTGCGAGGAGGCTGGACGAGAGGTTTTAAATTTAAAATTCGCGGCTATTATAGAAGCTAAAATTTTTATCGACGTGCATAGCTGTCTTGCATGGAACGGCACGATTTGCTGTAGTTGCCAGGACGTTTGCAAATTTAGAGCGATCGATTTTTTAGGCGTTTTTCGCCCGAGCGTAAATCAAAAATGCACGGGTTGCGCGCAGTGTATGGAAGTTTGCTTCGCGAATAGTATCAAAATGGAGGCGTTATGAGAAAATTTATTTTATTTTTTACGGC
>CAURKE010000184.1:0-2963 GCA_963525055.1 uncultured Campylobacter sp.
CGGTGTTTGGCTTTATCGCGATGGGTATCGGCGGCGCGATAGGCGAAACAAAGCGCATCACAAAGCAAATTTTAGTCATCGGCGTCTCGCTTTTCGTCGTTTGCTACGGACTTTTCGCGCTCTCGCTCGGACACAAGCCGCTATTTTATGCGGGCGTGATTATATTTTTTATCGGCTTTAACCTGCACGAGCCAATCCTGCAATCAATGGCGTCCAAATTTAGCAAAGTAAGCCAAAAGGGCGCAGTTTTAGGCATCTTTAACGCCTTTGGCTACATGGGAAGCTTCATCGGCGGTATCGGCGGCGGTACTTTGCTTAAATTTTACGGCCTTAGCGCGCTTTCCGCCGTCGTGACGGCGCTTTGCGTCGTGTGGCTGATCGCGCTAAAATGGCTAGATAACCCAAATATCTTTAAAAATATCTATCTACCGTCTGACACGGATGCCGATCTAGCCGAGGTCGAGAAGCAAAAAGGCGTCGTGGAGTGCTACAAAAACGCACAAAATCTCGTCGTGAAATACAACTCCAAGCTAACAAACGAGGCGGAGATAAAGCAAATTTTAGGCGTGTAGCGAGCTTTGCGGACGGCGAAAATTTGCTAGATCCGTCCGCTCCGAGCGCTAAAACTGCGGCTCTTGCGCAAGCTTGATAACACAGTGCCGCCAGCACGTAAATTTAGCCGATTTTTAGCTATTTTTAAATACTATTATCAAAATCTAATTTCAAAAAAGGATAAAAATGAGCGATCTAAAAAAACAAATCGACGAGCTTTTCGAGGACAAAAAGATGTCCGTTTACGATGCGGCCAAACAACTAAACGTACGCGAATACGAAATCTTGCAGTACCGCGGCGATGATGAATTTAAGGAAGTCGGCGCAGAAAATTTGATGAAAATTTTTGAAGAAGTCAGCACTTGGGGCGAGATGCTTTTCATCAAAAATACGCCTGAATTTATCATCGAGATCAAAGTGAGTGTACCTATGCCTAAAAAAGCGAGAGGATTTTTAAATTTCACCGATAAAAGCGGCTTTTTGGGCGGCCACCTAAAAGAAGAATCAATCGCAAGCATCGGCTTTGTAAGCACTAAATTTATGGGATTTCTCGGACACAGCCTGCACTTTTACGACGCGGATCACAACGTGATCTTTAAGCTTTTCGTAAATCGCAACGAAAAAATGAAGCTAGACGAAGCGCAAGAGCAAAAATTCCTAGCGCTAAAAAATAGCTTTTGATTTTAGATGGCTTTGCCGCGCGTAAATTTTGAGGTTTCATGATGGCTAAAATTTGCAAAATTTACGACGTTTTGATAATCGGAGCGGGCGCGGCAGGGCTATTTTTGGCGGCGAATTTACGCGGTAAAAGCGTCGCCGTACTCGAAAAAAACGCAACTCCGGGCAAGAAAATATTAGCTAGCGGCGGCGGCAGGTGCAACGTCACAAACCGCCGTATCGACGCGTCAAACTACTTAGGCGACGCGGATTTCGTCAAAAATATCCTAAAAAACCTAGACTTCAAAGACGTTTTAAAGTTTTTTGGCGAGCTAAAATTTAACGAGCAAAAGCAGAGTCAATTTTTCTGCGAAAGCGGCGCAAAGGACGTTTTGGGCGTGCTTTTAAAACGCACTAAACAAAGCGGAGCGCAAATATTTTGCGGCGTTTGCGTAAAGGGCGCGAGGAAAATTTCGACCGATGAAAGCGGAGAAATTTTGGATGCTTCTCTTGCAAAAGAAGCAAAATTTAATAGCGAAAATTTGCAAGATTGCAAATCCGAACAGACTGAAATTTTTGAGGTCGTCGCCGAAAACGGAGATAAATTTTACGCCCAAAATCTCGTCGTAGCTAGCGGCGGACTGAGCTACAAAAGCCTAGGCGCAAGCGATATCGGCTACGAAATAGCGCAGAGCTTTGGTATCGGCGTCACCACGCCAGCTCCGGCGCTCGTGGGATTTACCGTGCAAAAAGACGAGTTTTGGTTTAAGAATCTAAGCGGAGTTTGCTTTCCCGCCCGCATCTGCGTAGGCTGCGCCAGCAAAGACGCCGCCCAAAACGCCGCAAACCGCGAGCTAAAAACGCCGCGTAAATTTGCGGGCGACATACTTTTTACCCACAAAGGCATAAGCGGTCCGGCCGTGCTAAATGCTTCGCTTTTTTGGCAAAAGGGCTTGATCGCGATAAATTTTTGCCCAAATTTTAGCATCGAAACCGCGCAAAAAAGCAAAAAACAGCTCAGCACCGTCCTGCCGCTACCTAGACGATTTACGCTCGAGTTTTTGCGCGCGGCGGGGCTTAGCGACAAACCTTACGGCGAGTACAAAGCGGATGAGACGGCAAAAATCTCGCGACTATTTGCGTACGAATTTGCGCCTGCGGGCACGTTTGGCTTCGAGCGAGCCGAGGTTACAAAAGGCGGCGTAGACACGGACGCGCTAGACGCAAACTGTGAGCATAACGGCACTAGCGGGCTTTACTTTATCGGCGAGGTTTTAAACGTGACGGGGATGATCGGCGGGTACAACCTGCATTTTGCGTTTGCCTGTGCGGCAAATTTAGCAAAGCGGTTAAACGCCGAATAGCGACGACCGAGTCAAATTTGAGCAGCAAATTTAGCCCGTCTCAAAAATCCAATCGCTAAATTTACAGCTCTTTTATCTTTGCTTCCAGCTCTGTTTTTAGGCTCTTTGCGTGTTTATCGTTGCTTTTTTCTAAAATTTTATTTGCGACCTTAAGGGCTTTTTCGTAGTTTTGCAGTGCCTCCGTTTTATTGCCGAGTCCCGCCAGATCGCCCGCCATCAGCGCATAGTACTTGGCTCGCAGCAAATTTACGCTATCAGCGCCGAAAACCTCTTCGTAAATTCTAAACGCGACGGCATGTTTTACGTATGCACCGTTAAAATCACCCATTTTATAAAGCGTATCGCCAAACCCCGCGTAGCAGCTCATCAGATCTTTTTGCATCTTCTCGC
>CAURKE010000185.1:0-2958 GCA_963525055.1 uncultured Campylobacter sp.
AGCCGGCCTTGCACGACCCGTTTTCAAGCACTTTATAGTACCAGCCGGTTAATCCGGTGGCAAAAATCTCTTTGGCTAAATTTGCATTTCCCCAGCGTTTTGCGAGCTTAAAACACGGTTTTCTAGGCTGGGTTACTTGTAGTACTAATGAGCCGATTTTATGCACGTCGCCCACGTTTACGCTATTTTCATCTAGTCCGCTAACAGTCAAATTTTCGCCCATCGCGCCTAGCGGCAAATTTTTAAGCCCAAGATAAGCTTCCCACGCGGGATAGTTTTCTAGCGAGTTTGCAAACACGGCTTTATTTACGCCGCCGTGATGCTTAGTATCGGCCACCTCGTCGCCATCAAAGCCAAGTTCGTTCGCATAGATTTCGCCCGTCTGCGCATTTTTAAATATCGCCGAGCGCCATGCCTTGCCTAGCTCGTCCGTAGACGCTGGGCTGCCGTACTGCCTTGCTTTACCTATCAAGAGCGCTTTTATAAATGCCATCTTGCCCTCACGCCACGTTTTGCAGATTTAGTCTAACCTGCTCGCCCTCGTCGTTAAACTCAAATCTCACCGCCCTAGCCCCGAAGCTCTTTGCGATCGCTTCTAGCGTGTCGCGCGCGGATTTGTGGATCTTGGACTGGAGCTGATTTATCAGGCGCACAGACATCTTTTCGACCTCGGCGCGCGCCTCCTCGATGAGCCTGTTTTTATCCTCCTCGCTAAAGCTGCTACCGAAAAATCCATTTAGCGAATCAGGCAACAAAAACGGGATAAACTTGCCGTTTTTTTCGTCGTAAAATTTCATATTCGCGATCGAAAATTTGTATTTGCAAGGCGGCATCTTGATGAGATACTCCTCGCTCGCGACGTTTACGATCTCTAGGCGCGGGCTCGTTAGGTCGTAGATGAAGTTTATCTCAAACTCAAATATCATCGAGAGCTTTTTTTCGCTCACCAGCCAGCGCAGATACTCCTTGCCAAAACTGCCAAATGCGTGGTCGGTCTTAGTCACGATCTCTTTGCTATAGACCTGAAAAACGGATAGCTCGCCGATGGATTTTAGCTGCGATATCTCGGTGCTAATCTGCGTAGTCGCGGGCTTTTGCGCGGTTTTTAAGGCTTTATTAAATCTAAAAATCGTAAATACGCAAATCGCCAGCAAAATCGCTAAAATAAGGCTTGTAACATCTATCATCTTTGCTCCTTTAAAAGGCGATTTTAGCGAAATTCGTTAAAATAATCGTTAAATTTAAGCTTTGGGCTGTTTTATATCGGTATAAATTTGGATCGTAAATTTAAATTTAGCGAGCTTTTAGAGTCGGTGCGGTTTAGCAAAACCCGTACCTTTAAGATACGGGTTAAATTTGACTCAAATTCGCTTTAAATTTAGCAAGCAAATTTGAGCTCAAATTTAACCGCCTAAAACACCTGAATAAATTTAAAATCATGCTCCCTGAGCACTTTTTTGATAAGCTCTTGGTGGTCTTCGCCCTTGGTTTCCAGCGTGATCGTGATATTTGCGTCGCCGTACTCCAGGCTAGTAGAGAAGCGGTCGTAGTCGATTTTGACGATGTTGGCATTTGCGATCTTTAGACTATCGGTTAGGCTCATGAGCGCGCCTGGTTTATCTATCAGCGTGATTTGCAGCGCCATCTTGCGGTGCGACTTTATAAGGCCTTTTTCGATGATGACATTTAGCATCTGCACATCGATGTTTCCACCACTTAGCACGATACCGATACGCTCGCCGGCTTTAAATTTGACCTTGTTGTGTAAGATACTGGCGACGCCGACCGCGCCCGCGCCCTCGACCACGATCTTTTGCGTCTCAAGCAGGAACAAAATCGCGTTTGCGATCTCCTCGTCATCGACCTGCACAAACTCGTCCACGCACTCTAGGATATTTGCCAGCGTCGTCTCGCTCGCGTCTCGAACCGCGATACCGTCGGCGATCGTGCGCACGGTTTTTGAGTTTATGCTTTTTTTAGCGCTAAAGCTGTTAAACATCGCAGGCGCGCCCTTCGCGCTCACGGCGACCACGCGGATGTCGGGGTTTACCTGTTTTACGCAGCTTGAAATGCCGCTGATTAGCCCGCCGCCGCCAACCGGCACGATGATAGTCTCAAGCTCGGCCAGATCGTCAAGCATCTCAAGTCCCACCGTGCCCTGTCCGGCCATCACGTACTCGTCGTCAAACGGATGGATAAAGCTCATGCCCTGCTGCTTGGCGTACTCTACGGCGTAGGCGTAGGCCTCGTCGAAGTTATCGCCCTTTAGGATGACTTCGGCGCCTAGATCTTTTGTGCCTAGCACCTTTAAAAGCGGCGTGGACTCGGGCATCACGATAGTGGCGGGCGTTTTAAACTCGCGCGCCGAGATAGCTACGCCTTGGGCGTGATTGCCCGCGCTTGCTGCGACTACGCCTTTTTTGCGCTCCTGCGCGCTTAAATTTGCGATTTTATTATACGCACCGCGGATCTTGTATGCGCCCGTGCGCTGGAGGTTTTCTTCTTTTAGGTATATGAGCGCGCCGCTCGCGAGGCTTAGTTTCGCGCTGTAGGCAAACGGCGTCTTATACACGAAGCCGCTTATCGTGCGCTTGGCTTGGATTATTTTATTTAAAGAGATCATTTTAGCCTTTCGTTTTTTTATTTAAAATTTACTTTTCGTCGCTTTTGCTCGCGCGTTTATTTACCGTATTTTTGCTTACGTTTTCTTTATTTTTATTTATATTTTCGTTTTTGGCATTAACTGCTACGTTTACGGCGCTAGCGTAAAACCGCGCGTCGCCGTCAAATTTAGTCTAATCAAGCCTTTGAAGCTCGATTTTTATACACTTATCCTGTACGAAATTTATCCCGTTTTCGCGAGCGACTGTACCTGCTTCGTCGTTTGTTATACCCAGTTGCAACCACAGCGTTTTCACGCCTTTTTTGACGGCGTCCTTTACTAGCTCGCTAGCAAAC
>CAURKE010000186.1:0-2950 GCA_963525055.1 uncultured Campylobacter sp.
GCGCGCTCGTCGCCGCCTTGCATCTTAACGACCACTTCGCGCATGTCGTTTGAGCCGCAGATGCCTAGCAGTCCGCTTTTTTTGTTTAAAAACGCGTCTATGCCCTCAGCCGTGAGTTCGCCTAAATTTAAAAGATAAGTAAGCACCGCAGGATCCATATCGCCGCTTCTAGTGCCCATTATCAGGCCTTCTAGCGGACTTAGGCCCATCGAGGTATCCACGCTTTTGCCCCCTTGTACGGCGCAGGCGGAGGCTCCGTTGCCAAGATGCAGCGAGATAGCGTTAAATTTCTCGTACGGCACGCCTAGATACTCGGCGGCTTTTTTAGTCACGTAGTGGTGCGAAGTGCCGTGAAAGCCGTATCTGCGGATATGTAGTCTCTTGCAAAGATCAAATGGCAGGGCGTAGCGGTAGGCGTACTCGGGGATAGTTTGATGAAATACGGTATCAAAAACGACGACGTGAGGCACCTTTTTACCGCTCTCTTGCATGGCGTTTCTTATACCCGCTAGGTGGCCCGGGTTGTGAAGGGGTGCTAGGACGGAGTTTTGCTCGATTTTGGCGATCACGTCAGGGGTGACTAGGGCCGAGTCGCTAAAGCTCTCGCCGCCGTGCACGATGCGGTGTCCGATGCCGTCTAGCTCGCTAAAATCATGCAGGATATTTGAGCTAGCAAACAGCCGCCTCATCGCCTCAAGCCCCTCGTGGTGATCCTTTAGCGGAGCGCGCTCCTCGTAAATTTTATCCGCGATAACGTCTTTTAGCTTGGCGTAGGAGCTTGCTTCGCCGATCTTTTCGACTAGGCCGCTAGCGATGACGCGGTTGTCGCTCATATCAAAAAGCTGAAATTTAACCGACGAGCTACCTGAGTTTAAAACCAAAATTTTCACTATTTTTCTCCTTCGTTTGCGGCTTGTATCGCGCTTATTAGGACCGTATTTACGACGTCTCCCACGCCGCATCCGCGACTTAGGTCGTTTACGGGTTTTTTTAGACCTTGCAAGATCGGTCCGACGGCGACGCAATTTGTGCTTCGTTGCGCGATTTTATAGCCGATATTGCCCGCGTTTAAATTTGGAAATACAAAAACGTTCGCGCGGCCGGCTACGTCGCTGTTTGGCAGCTTTTTGCGCGCTACAGCCGGATCTATGGCCGCGTCGTACTGTACGGGAGCTTCGATTTTTAGAGCTGGGTCTAGCCCGCGCACTATCTCGCCGGCACTCCTAACCAGGTCTATATCCGCTCCGCTGCCGCTATCTCCGCTAGAGTAGCTTAGCATCGCTACTCGCGGCTCCAGTCCGAACGCTCGCGCGGTATCTGCCGAAGCTATGGCGATTTGCGCTAGTTGCTGGGCATCCGGATTTGGGTTTATCGCGCAGTCGGCGTAGATCAGAATCTCCTCGTCAAAGCACATTATAAACGAGCTTGAAACTAGCGGGCTATCTGGACGCGTTTTGATGATCTGAAGTGCCGGGCGGATAGTGTGCGCCGTAGTGGTGTTTGCGCCGCTTACCATGGCTTGGGCTAACCCTTCTTGCACTAGCATCGTGGCAAAGTACGTCCTGTCTCGCACGAGTTCGCGAGCCTGCTCTAGGCTTACGCCCTTGCTTTTGCGAGCCTCAAAAAGTGCGGCGTTTAGGCGATCTGCGTACTCGTTTTTTTCTAAATTTATAAATCTCGCGCCGCTTAAATTTACCCCGAGCTTTTTTGCTTCAAATTTGACCTCGTTTTCGTCGCCCAAAAGGATCAAATTTACCGCGCCGCTTTTTAGTAAAATTTCGCTCGCTCTTAGTATCCGCTCATCTTCGCTTTCCGGTAAAACGACGGTTTTTTTATCCTTTGCGGCGAGTTTAAATAGCGAATTTTCAAAGCGCAAAGGCGTGATGATATCTTGCTTTGCATTTAAAATTTCATCCAAATTTCCGCTTACGATCAGCTTTGAGTTTCGCGTAAAAAAGCTCAAATTTTCGCGGCAAAAAACGGGAACGTTTAAATGTCTCGCGATCTGTAAATTTAGCTCTATTTCGCCGATATTTGCGATGCTTTGCGCTGGTTTAACGAGTACAAAATCAGTGCCCGCAGCTAGGCGGTCAAATTCATTTATCGCGCTTTTAAAAAACTCGCGCTCGCTGCCGTTTTCAAAGGCTTTTTGGGCATTTTCGAGCCCGAAAAAATCATTTACTGGGTCAAAAACGGCTACATTTTTAAATTTTGCTGATATAATTTCGTAAATTTCTTGAAAATTCGCGCCAAGCGCAAGGATAGAATCGGCCATAATTTTCCTTTTGGAACTTGATTTGCTTATTTTATCGTAAAATTTTCACTTTAAGGTAAAACGTGAGAAAAAATATTTACTTTTGCGCCCTTGCAGCAGCGTTTTTGAGTGGGTGTTTACCTAGCGCCGACCCCCGCATAGATATGAAGCCGCCCGTTTACGTCGAGCAGCTTCCTGCCAAGCAGGTCAACAACCAACCAAACGCGGGCAGTCTTTTTGGTCGCGGCGACAACCCGCTTTTTGCCGACCGCAAGGCGATGAATGTAAACGATATCGTAACCGTCGTCATCAGCGAGCGCGCCAACCAAAGCTCCAGCGGCAAGCACGACACGAGTAAAAACAGCACGATAAGCCTTGGCGGAGGGATATTTACCGCAGGCTCGGCACCGCTATCGACGCTAGCTACTCAGCTAAACAAAGCCGGTGACATCGGCTTTAGCGCGGGCAATAAAAACGAATTTACGGGTGCTGGATCTAGCGTGCGCGCAGAGGCCTTTACGACTACGATTTCAGCGCGTATCATCAAGGTACTAGAAAACGGCAACTACTTTATCGAGGGCTCGCGCGAACTGCTCATAAACGGCGAAAAGCAGATCATGCAGCTTAGCGGCGTGATCCGCCCGTACGACATCTCAAACGCCAACGAGATCGACTCGCGCTACATCGCCGACGCTA
>CAURKE010000187.1:0-2942 GCA_963525055.1 uncultured Campylobacter sp.
ATGCCAAGGCGAGATTTTTGGCTATTTTGCCCAAAAAGCGTCTCGTAAAGATACTCCTTAAACTCCTCGACGCCGCTGTTTTGCCGACCCTCAAAGTAGCTTTTGGCGCTCACGGCGAAAAACTCAGCCCCGACGCCCAGCCCCCGCGTGCGCTCCTCGACGCTCTTTTTGGCGTAGGCGGCGACCTCGTTTAGCTCGCCCTCCTTTAGCACATCCGCGTGCGTGAGCAGTACGGCGAGCCTCACGGAGTGGGAGTTTTGCAGGCTTGAGACGATGAAGTCCAGATCCTTTTGCGTGGCGCTTTGCGAGACGTTCATCAGGTGTACCATCAGGTCGCACTCCCGCATAAATCGCCGCACCAGCTCCTCGCGCAGAGCCACCGCGTCGTCGATGCCGGGCGTGTCGATGATGCGCACGTTATCCTTTAAAAGTTCCAGATTTTCGTAAAGCTCGACGCTTTTTACGAATTTGGCGTATTTTGAGCCCGCCGAGGTGTAGCGCTTGATCTCGTCCGTTTCGACGGTCTTGCTAGCGGGCGGTTCGGAGCAAATTTGACCCACGCTAGAACTTTTAAATGTGGCTTTTGATTCGCCGCCGTACGCGTCAAATTTGCTGTTTAAGTTTTGCGCCGTTTTACTTGGATCATTATTAAATTTGCCACGCAAGTCGCCGTAAATTTGGGCTATTTCGTCATCTTGATCTTGCGCTATGCCAAGCTCTTTTAGCTCCGCTTCGCTCCAAAAATTTACCTTTGCAAAAGGCTCGGGCGCATGCTTTAGCACGGTTAAATTTACGGTTTCGGGAACGTTTGAAGCGCCTAGGATTTTTTTGCCCAGCAGCGCGTTTAGCAGGGTTGATTTGCCCGCGTTTATGACGCCGGTAACTGCGACGTTAAACTCGAGCTCGTGCGCTTTTTGGCGCGCTTTTGCTGCCGCGTTTGCGACGTTCTCGCCTGGGTTTAGCGATAAAATTCGCTCGCAGATATCGTTTAACGCGTCTATTTTTTGGTGAAAGACGTCCGATTTTTTAAAATTTGAGCCCTCTTGCTCGTTCCCTGCGGGCAAATCCGCGCCAAGAGAGCATAAAAACTCCGAAAGCCTACTAAAATGCGCGGTAGAGATTATGTTTTCGGTTTGCAGGATTTCTAGTGCGGCGAGGAGTTTTGATTTTGAGATTTTTGCGGATTTTAGAGCGTTTATCGCACCTAGCTGGGCGCACTGCAGGCTGTATATATCAGCCTTTAGCCCAAGCGCGTGAAGGATATCCCTAAACTCCTTTAGCGCCATAAATCTATCGAAATTTTCAGTATCCGCGGCGAGTAAAACAGCGAGGCTTCGCTCGTCTGCGAGAATTTGCGTTTTGGGATCCAAAAATAGCTTAAGAGTGCCCCAAATTTCGCTTAAAAATTTATCCATATCCACCGCTTCGCCTTTGATAAAATTTGCGCCCGCAAGGTCGCTTTCGGGGCGAAATTTAGCATAAATTAAATTTAAACAAGCTTGGGCGGCGGGTTATTTTCGTGATAAATTTAAAGCAGTCTGCGTAAAAAGCAAATTTGACTGTAAAATCGCGTCAAATTTACATAGCGGCTCGCGGCTGGATAATATTTTGTTCAAATTTTTGCTCGGTGTCTTCGCTCATTATGCGCAAAATTTTGCTGCGTTTGATCTTCGCATCGTTTTTAAATATCGCGCGCACCTTGTCCATGCCCGCGTAAAAGTCGCGCATGAGCACGACGCAGATGTATTTGCCAAAAAACGTCGGCTTTATAACGCCGTTTTCTTCGTAGATCGCGTTTACTAGCTTTAGCAAGCTAAGCTCGACAAATAGGTCTTTGTTGATGTTTGCGTCGTTTTGCTCGTTGTAGGCTTTGATATCGACTGCGCCGTCAAAAAGCCTTGTTAAAAACGTATATTTTAGCCTCTCTTTTTTGCTAAATGCGCATTTTGCGATGACCGGACTTTGCCTATCTTTGACCTTTCTGCCGTAGTCAAGCAGGTTAAAGGCGTTTATTACAAGCTCGCCGTCAAGGAAGCTAAATGCACCGCTGCCAACGCCTACGTACTCTAAATTTGAGCCCACGTATTCGTCGCGAAGATCTGCGCTTTTTTCGTTTGAAAACGCCCAAGCATTGCTTTGTTTATATCCGCCTTTGGCAAATTCGCTCACGATGATCTCGTAAAATTCGCGCTCATTATCGACGTTTGATACGCCCAGTGAGCGAGCGATGTTCTCTCTCGTTAGCTCCGATTTCATAAGCGGATAGAAGGTGATCTGCTGCGGAGAGATTGATTTTGCGACATTTATGTCGTTTATAAGCTGCTCTTTTGTTTGATTTGGTAGGTTAAAGATGAGATCAAGGCTTATAACCGGGATCTTGCCCAGAGCCTTTTCGAGCTTTCTTTTCGTCTCTTCTGCCGAGCCAAATTTCTCATACCTGCCGACTCTTTTTAATGTCTCGTTATCAAAGCTTTGCACGCCTACGCTTAAGCGGTCTATAAGTCCGTCAAAACGGCTAAGGCTTTCTGGAGAGATGTGATTTGGGTCGCTCTCGGCCGAGATATCTTCGATACTAAAGAGCTCTTTTGCAAGTTTTAGCGTCTTTTCAAGCTCAGGTTCGTTGATAAGCGTCGTGCCACCGCCCACATAAAGCGATGTAAAGTCAAAGCCAGTCTCTTTTATCTGCCTCATCTCCTCGCGTAAATTTTCAAAGTAAATTTTGGCAAGCTCCTGCTCGTAGTGGTACTTATGAAACGAGCAATACGGGCAAAATGTGTGACAAAATGGCACGTGAGCGTAGAGCATGTACTTTTTGTCTTTTTTCGGAGTTTTGGTGTAAGTCGTGGTTAAAATGTCTATGTTAAATTCGTTGTATAGCGATTTTTGTATAGAATTATGAGCGTAATTTACCGCAAATTTTTCTATAATATTCTTAAATCCCA
>CAURKE010000188.1:0-2942 GCA_963525055.1 uncultured Campylobacter sp.
GCGGTTTTGACGTACTTTTAGAGGATGCGGGCGTCGCGCTTCGCGGCAGCTTCTTACTTGATAAAGACGGCACCGTTCGCCATGCGGTCATCAACGACCTTCCGCTTGGCAGAAACATCGACGAGATGATCAGAATGGTAGATACTATGCTATTTACGAACGAGCACGGCGAGGTTTGCCCTGCCGGCTGGAACAAAGGCGATAAAGGCATGAAAGCCGATACCGCAGGCGTCGTAGACTACCTATCTCACAACGCAGACAAACTATAATTATCCAAATTTAAGGGCGAGCTCTCGCCCTTTTCTTCCCTTTTTTTACGCACTTTACAAAAATTTTAACGAAACACGCAAAAAATTTAAACTAAAAACAAAATAAATTTACTATAATAGAGGCAATTTCTAAAATCTCGCAGAAGGGAAACCTCTAAATGATCAACACTGACAACAGCGATTCTATGATCTTAGAAGGCGCTATTAGCGTATTTTCAAGGGCTTTAAAAGACAACCATCAAATTCATTTTTTAAATTTATACAACGGCGTAAAGGTCGAGTGTCAAGGCAGCGTGATAGCCGTCGAGGATGAGACCGTGGTCTGCAAGGTGACGCTAGAGCAGATTTTGGCCATGAAAGAGGAAAAAAACGCCTATATCGTGCGCGATGAGTACTTCGCCGAAAATTTAAGAGCCGATATCGCGGGATTTGATTTGTCGAATTTGACCGTGACGCTTAGAGATTTTATCTACATGCACAACCTACATGCAAATTTGCGAAAATATCAGCGCGTCTATCCAAACCGCTATACCAAGGTCTCTCTTGCTCAAAACGGCAGCGCAGTGCAGGGGAATTTATACGATATCTCCGAGGGCGGGCTCGGCGTCGTTAGTGCTGATGACGGAGAGTTTAGGGACGGCGAGCAGGTAAACGCTAAATTTGAGCTCGGGCTTTCCGACTGCGAAAGCGGATCTTGCGAAAAAGTGGACGTCGACATCGATCTAAAGCTAGTTACGGCGCTAAAATATAAAGGCGCCATGAGATACTGCTGCCAAGTGATGAACAAGCAAAACGCGCATCAAAATATCGTAAAATTTACCGACAAGCGCGTAAAAGAAACCCTCGAAGAGCTCAAAGAGCAGCTAAAAACTTACCAATAAATTTAACGCAAAATTAAAAGGCGAGCCTTGCGCTTGCCTTTTTTAAATTCTACCCGCCTCGCTTTCAAATTTATTCCCCGGCTTCACCCGAAATTTAAACAAAAATCAGTAAAATAGCCCAAAATCTACAAGGGAATTTCATGAAAACCATTCAAGAAAATTTAAAGCTATTTTACGTCGGTCTCAAAGACAAAGAGCCGTTTTTTTACAAAAACAAAGACCTCACGACGCACGCGGCCATCATCGGTATGACCGGTAGCGGCAAAACAGGCCTTGGCATCAGTATCCTAGAAGAAGCCTGCATCGATAACATCCCGACCTTTATAATCGACCCAAAAGGCGATATGACCAACCTTGCCTTAGCGTTTCCGCAGATGAGCGCGCAGGATTTTGCGCCGTACGTCGATGAAAACGAAGCGCAAAACAAAGGCATGAGCGCGGATGAGTTTGCCGCTAGCGAAGCGCAGACATGGGCAAAAGGCATCGAGGGTTCGTTTCAAAGCCTAGAGCGCGTGGGACTTTTTAAAGATAGCGCCGAGCTAAAAATTTATACTCCAAAGAGCAGTAGCGGCGTCGGCGTGGCGTTGCTCGGGGATTTTGCCCGTCCGAATTTAGACGCAGGCAGCGAGGAGTTTAGCGAGTACGTCGGCTCTCTGGCTAGCTCGGTGCTATCGCTTGTGGGTATAGAAAATGACGTAAACTCAAAAGAACACTTGCTCATCTCAAATATCTTTATCGATAAATTTAGCCAAGGCGCGGACGTGAGCTTAGAGGAGCTCATCGGCTTTATCGCGACGCCTCCGTTTGCCAAGATCGGCGTTTTTGATGTGGAGAAATTTTATCCGAGCTCCGAGCGCATGAAGCTAGCGGTCAAGATCAACACGCTGCTGGCAAGTCCAGATTTTCGCGCGTGGCTGAGCGGCGAGCGACTCGATATCTCAAAAATGCTTTTTAACGCAAACGGCAAGGCAAAGTGCAATATCTTTACCATCTCGCACCTAAAAGACAGCGAGAGGATGTTTTTCGTGACGCTGCTGCTAAATGAAATCATCGCGTGGATGCGCAAAACCGAGGGTACAAGCTCGCTTCGCGCCGTGCTTTATATGGACGAGATTTTCGGATTTTTCCCGCCAAACGGCAACCCGCCTAGCAAAACCCCGATGCTAACTCTACTAAAGCAAGCCCGTGCGCACGGCCTTGGCGTGATACTGAGCACCCAAAACCCGGTCGATCTGGACTACAAAGGCCTTAGCAACATCGGCACGTGGTTTATCGGTCGCTTGCAAACCGCGCAGGATAAAGCGCGCGTGATCGACGGTATGACGGGGCTTGCGGGCTCTGCGATGGATAAAAGCGAGATAGAAAATCTCATCTCAAATTTGCAAAAGCGCAATTTCCTACTAAAAAACATCCACGAGGACGGGCTGTCCGTCATCTCGACGCGCTGGGCTCTGAGCTATCTCAAAGGCCCGCTTAGCCGCGAGCAGATTTCAAATTTGATGAAAGAGCAAAAGAGCGGGTCAAATTTGAGCGGGTTAAGCCCGGCAAAAAGCTCAAATTTCGCCGCCAAGCCGGTGCTATCGCCCGACATCGCTCAAATTTACGCCGCAAGCTCAAATTTGCAGGAGGGCGGCGAACTGGAGGGGTATCTTTACGGCGAAGCCAAAGTGCGATTTTACGACGCTAAAAAGGGGCTTGACGAGGTTCGCGAGGTAAATTTCACGCTAAGGCTGGATGAAGCTCAAAAAAGCGCCGACTGGAGCGAAGCTAGCGAAAATATGCATTTTACCGC
>CAURKE010000189.1:0-2941 GCA_963525055.1 uncultured Campylobacter sp.
TGGTTTGTATATTTTAGCTGGGATGATGAATACAAAATCAGATGGAACAGAGTCGGCAAGAGCGTGGACTTTATACAAAACTCGCCCGAGCTGCTAAACGCCGCCAGAGCCGAAGCCAAAAACGACGGAAACAAGATCGAATGAACCTTGACAACATCGACTTCGCTCAGGTAGCGATCCTAGTCGCCGTGCTCGTTATCTCCGTCGTCGGGCACGAGATCGCGCACGGATATGCGGCGTATAGATACGGCGACTTGACCGCCAAAAATTTGGGGCGGCTCAGCATAAATCCCATAAAACACGTCGATCCGCTAGGCACTATCGTCGTGCCAGCACTCATGTACCTTAGCACGGGAGTGACGTTTGGCTGGGCTAAACCCGTACCAATAAATTTACGCACGGTGCTTTATAACGGCGGCTACAAGGCTGCTATCGTCGTCGCGCTTGCGGGTATCGCATACAACCTCGCTCTTTTTGCGCTAGCATTTTGCGCGTTTAAATTTATAGGTTTTGACGGCTTTTTTGACGGCGCGGTAGCGGAGTTTGTTTTCATGCTCGCAGCCGTAAATTTAGTCCTAGTCCTCTTTAACCTCTACCCTATCCCGCCTCTTGACGGCTCGAAAGCGCTTGAGTATCTTTTGCGCATTTTCGGGCTTCACGGCGCTGCAAACTGGCTAAATAGCATGCAAAGATACGGCTTTATCGCGCTAGTTATCATCGTGATCTCGCCGCTAAAAGATTACTTTTTCGAGCCGATAAGATATGCCGCTACGATCATGAGGATGTTTTTGTAAACGGCAAATTTTAAAATTTAGCCTAAATTTCGCTCCTAAAGGCTCGCGGCGAAATTTTACTTTAATGCTTTTTTGCTATAATTAAGTATTTTTTAGCTTATGGAAATTTCATGAAAATAGACAAAATTTTTATCGCGAGCGACCACGCGGGCTTTGATTTTAAGGCGCAAATTTGCGAACTTTTAAAAAGTGAAGGTTTTAGCGTATGCGACCTAGGAACGCATAGCAAAGACAGCGTTGATTATCCCGATTTTGCCGAGCTTATGGCGCAAAATTTACGGCACGAAAACGAATACGGCGTGCTAATCTGCGGCACGGGTATCGGTATCAGCATCGCTGCCAACCGCTATTCGCACGTTCGTTGCGCTCTTTGTCACGACGTCACCACGGCAAAACTAGCGCGCGAGCATAACGACGCAAACGTGCTAGCCATGGGCGCTAGAACGATCGGCGACGCAGTCGCGGCAGATATGATAAAAGCCTTTTTCGCTACCGAATTTGCCGGCGGTAGACACGAAAGGCGCGTGAAAAAGCTAGGAGGCGAGAAATGACCGATTGGCTCGTACTTACCGTTTTGATCTGCGTTTGTATCTATCTCACCGTTATGGTGTTTTACTTTAAAACCTTGCTTAAAAAAGAGCGCACGACGCGTGATTTTATGAAAAATAATCTCCAAGATACCGAAGTCGTCATCCGCAAGCTGCAAGTCCAGCTCCAGCGAGGTCTTGGCAACATCGACATCCTCACCGACGAACTAAACAAGGTCAAAAACGATGCCAACGCCCTTCGCACCAGAAACTCGCAGTACCGCCTGGAAAACGATAAACTCCGCCAGCGCATCCGCGAGCTAGAGGGCAAAATCGAAGCGCTACTATAAATCAAATTTAAAGGCAAAAAATGAAAGAACTAGACAAAGCGGGGAAGGAATTTTTATTAAATTCTATCCGCTGCATAAACGATTTTCCAAAACCGGGCATAGTATTTCGAGACATCACGACGCTGCTAAACAACAAAGAAGCGTTTAATTTTTTAATGGATCATCTAGTTGCCAGATACGAGGTTGCCGATATCGACTTTATCGCGGGTATCGAGTCGCGCGGATTTATATTCGCAGCGGCTTTGGCGGCTAGGCTGCGGCTGCCTTTCGTACCGATTAGAAAGCCTAAAAAACTGCCATACATCACGATCTCGCAAAAATACAGCCTAGAATACGGCGTGGACGAAGTGCAAATTCACGTCGATGCATTCGGCGAAAAAGCGGGCGCAAAAGTGCTTTTAATAGACGATCTAATCGCTACGGGAGGCACGGCTAAGGCTAGCGTCGAGCTAATCAATCAAACAAACGCCGTTTGCGTAGAGGCCTGCTTTTTGATCGATTTAAAGGATCTTGGCGGTAGCGCAAATTTACGCCCGCTAACTAAAATTTACAGCATTTTGGAGCTATGATGGAAGAATTTTTTACAAAACTACTCATCGAGTACGGCTACATCATACTTTTCGTCTGGTGCATAATGGAAGGCGAAATGGCGCTCATAATGGCTGGAATCCTCTCTCATCAAACGCATATGCATATCGCGCCGGCCATCTTCGTAGCAGGTCTGGGCGGCTTTGTCGGCGATCAAATTTACTTTTATCTAGGCCGCTACAACAAAAAATATATCGCCAAGAAGCTTCATACCCAGCGGCGCAAATTCGCCATCGCGCACATAATGCTGAAAAAATACGGCTGGCCGATCATCTTTATACAGCGCTATATGTACGGCTTTCGCGTCATCATACCGATGACCATAGGCTTAACCGGATACAGCGCAAAAAAATACGCGTTTATAAACCTAATAAGCGCGTGGTGCTGGGCTGCGATTACGATAATTCCCGCGTGGGTTTTGGGCGAGCATATACTTGAAATTTTACACAAAGCAAAAGAGCACTGGTACGTCGCCGTGCCGGTAATAGCGCTATTTTTGGGCATTTTACTCTACGGCTTTAGGCGCATAGAAAATAAAATTTTAAACGACAGGAGACACAGAAGTGCGGTTTCAACTCACTAATAAAAAACTAAACGAAATCAAGGCCGATTTGGAGCTGATTTTCGTCGTAGATAAAAACCTAAAACATAAATTTATAAAAGACGAAAAGGCGTTTAAATT
>CAURKE010000190.1:0-2920 GCA_963525055.1 uncultured Campylobacter sp.
CTCGACACCATCGTGAGCTTTAACAACTCGCGCAAGGAGGAGGAGCGCACGCTTTTTGAGTGCTCGTTAAAGGACGTACGCGAGGACGAGCACATCATCGTGACGTGGGGCAGGGGCTGGCACGAGGGCGTCATCGGTATCGTCGCATCGCGTCTGGCAAAACAGTTTAAAAAGCCCGCCATCGTCTTTAGTATCGACGAAAACCGCGCCAAAGGCAGCGCTAGAAGCGTGGGCAAGCTAGACATCCTCTCGCTCATCGCTAGCCACGAAAAGCTACTTGCGGGCTACGGCGGACACAAGGGGGCAGCCGGTATCGTGATAGATCCGGCAAATTTAGAAGCGTTTAAAAACGCGATAAATAGCTCGTGTATGCTGATGGATTTGCACGAATTTAGCGCGTTTGACGAGCCTCTAGGCGAGATAGAAGCCGGCGAAGTGGACTTTGAGCTGCTTGAAATTTTGGAGCATTTTGAGCCTTACGGACAGAAAAATCCGCGTCCGCTCTTTGAGATCAAATCCGCCGTCGTCAAAAACAAAAAACTAATCGGCAGGGAGCAAAATCACCTAAAGCTCATCTTGCAAAAAGACGGCAAATGCCTCGAGGCGCTGTTTTTTAACTTCACTCGCGAGCCGCATGCAGGCGAGAGTATAGACCTCGTTTTTTCGGTGTCGAAAAACTCGTTTCGAGGACTCGTCACGCCGCAACTACTGGTAAAAGAGATTTTGTAAATTTAATCTCGGTTTCGTTAAACTCAAATTTGATGAAACCTAGATTACTTAAATTTATAATTCTAATCCGTTAAAGTTACTTTTCTACACACTTAACGCAAGCGACCGAAATAGCACGGTTTGAGCAAAATTTCACACAAAATAATTAACATTACATAAATATTCATACTTTATTTAAGTCGATTTTTGCTTTAATTTCAATATTAAATATTAATTTTGCAGGAGCGAAAATGAAAATTTCTTACGTTTTGGCGCTGGCCATGGCGTCAAATTTGATGCTTAGCGCCGAGGAAGTGATAAGCTTGAGCCCCGTTACCGTCTCGTCAAAAATGCAAAAATCAGCCCTCGACGAGCCGACTAACGCCCAAATAGTCGGCAAGGGCGCGATACTGGAAAACAGCGACATCGCCAAATCGCTTTCAAATTTGAACGGCTTTACGATGGAGCGTAAGGGCGGAGGCGGCAGCGAGGTTTATTATCGTTCGCAGACGGCGGCTAGGCTGCCGGTGCTGATCGACGGCAGCACGCTAAACGGCGGCTGCGGCATGCGTATGGATACGCCCATCACCTACATCTCGGCGCAAAACTACAGCTCGGTTCGCATCGTAAAAGGCCCGCAAGACGTCAGATACGGCGCACTCATTAGCGGCGGTATATTTTTCGATAGAGAGATAGCAAGGCTGTCAAAACCGAGCTTCGGAGGAAACGTAAGCGTGCTGGGCGGCAGTTTTAAGCGGTTTGAAACTACCGCGGACATAGCAGCCGGTAACGAGCTAGGCAGCATAGAGGTTTCCGGCGGACACTACGAGAGCGGCGATTATAAAAGCGGCGGCGGGCAGAAAATGCATACGCACTATAAACGCAACAGCGTCTCGCTCGTGGGTACGCTAACGCCCACGGAAACTACCGCATTGCAGTTAAGTGCGGATCTGGGGGAGGGCGAAGCGGCGTATGCCGATAGGATGAGGGACGGCATACAGTTTGACCGTAAATCTTTCGGGCTCAAATTTGAACAAGACGTCGGCGAGCACAAGATCAGGCTAAGCTCGTATTATCATCAAATCGACCATATAATGGACAACTTCACCATGCGTCCGGTGGTGCCGGGTACGGGGCCCGGCAAGGGATATAGCATCAGTCATCCGATACGCGATATGTACGGCTTTAAGCTAGAAGGCGAGTTAAATTTCGATAATCTAACGAGCTATCTTGGTACTGGGTACTCTGAGGATGTATTTAAGTGGAGAGGCGCTGGAACGGGCGGAGCCGGCGTATCTAAAGCCGAAATGGATGCCGCCGTATCAAAGCCGCACGTAAAAGAGCGCAAGGTAACGTATAAAACGATCTACACTCAAAACGAATACGTCCTTGAAAATGACTACGGGCTTTTTGGCGGACTTAGGCTGGACGCGAGCGAGAGAAAACTGTTAAAAACGCATAAGAGCAGGAAAGAAAATTTATTCTCCGGTTTTTTCAGATATGAAAAATATCTACAAAATTTAACTCTCTACGCAGGTCTAGGGCATGCACAAAGACTGCCCGATCACTGGGAAACGAACAAGGATGCGAACTTAGCGCTACATAAAGAAAGAAACACGCAGCTGGATTTTGGCGCAGTGCTAAAAGATAAAAACTACGAACTAAACGCGAATTTCTTTGTCTCAAAGATGGATGATTATATCATGCTAAAATACAATCCTATGGGCATGTCCTCAGACGCCTTTAATACCGACGCCCTGCTATACGGCGGCGAGATAGAGGGCACTACGCTGCTAGACGATATGTTTAGGCTAGGGGCGGGAGTATCCTACGTATACGGCAAGGTGACTAAAAACGCGGGCGGCCTAAAAGACGGCGATGCACTGCCTAAGGTTTCGCCTCTAGCGTTTAAGCTAAGCGCCGGTCTAGAAAAGCCAGACTGGTTCGTCAAGGCCGACTTCTACGCTAACGCGTCACAAAAACGCGCGCAAAAAGGCTACGGCGACGTGGGCGGCATGGATCTGGGCAAGAGCGATAGCTTCTGGACGCTAGGACTAAGCACGGGCTATAAATATAAAAATTATCAATTCTTACTAGCGGCCGAAAACCTAAACGACGCCAAATACGCCTATCATAACTCAAAAGGCGGCTACGGCGGCGGTATCGCAGGCTACGAAACTATCCCGAACGGCACGAGGCTTTATGAGCCGGG
>CAURKE010000191.1:0-2886 GCA_963525055.1 uncultured Campylobacter sp.
TTTATCCGTATTATAGCAATAAAATAGTAATTAATTTATTAACGCGCAAACAAACGCGCCGATGCTTCAGTTTTATCAAATTTAACTCGTCTCACCGCACGAATAGGTCAAATTTGATAAAATAATGTGTATTTTCGTAACATTTAGTCTTTTTAGCGTTAGATTTTACTTTGGCCTGCTCTTAAATTTGACGGTCAAATTTGAGATATTGTTACTTATTTACACATAAATTTGAAATTTATTGCAAAAAGTCGAAACATTTTCACGCAGCCGCTTTTTTATGAATTATAATTGCACCTAGCTGAATTAGCTAATCTTTTAAAAAGGATCACAGATGAAAATTAAGTTACTTTCCGCACTGCTTCTTTCTTGCGCGCTGGCCGGAAGCGCGTTTGCCGCAGGCAAAACATACACGATCAAATTTGCCCACGTCGTGGCCGCCTCTACACCAAAAGGCAAGGCTGCCGATTTTTTTGCTAAACGAGTCGGCGAGCTTAGCGGCGGAGCGATCAAGGTCGAGGTATATCCTGCCGCATCGCTGATGGACGACGATAGAGTTTTTGGAGCGCTAAAGCTTGGCAACGTACAGATGGCTGCGCCTAGTTTTTCTAAATTTACGCCGATAGTGCCGCAGTTTCAGCTATTTGACCTGCCGTTTATCTTTAGAGACAACGCTCATCTTTACGCTGTTCAAGACGGCGAAGTCGGACAAGCTCTAAAAGATATGATCGCTAAAAAAGGCTTCATCGCGCTTGATTTTTGGGACGCGGGATTTAAGCACTTTAGCTCAAGCAAAAAGCCTATCGTAGAGCCTGAGGACGCTAAGGGACAAAAATTCCGTATCCAAAGCTCAAAAGTGCTTGAAGAGCAGATCAAAGTAGTCGGCGGCAACCCGCAAGTATTGCCGTTTTCAGAGGTTTATCCAGCCCTTCAACAAGGCGTAGTCGATGCGACGGAAAACCCGCTTTCAAACTTCTATAACTCCAAATTTTACGAGGCGCAAAGCTCTTTAACGCTATCAGGCCACGGATATTTGGGATATTTAGTCGTTATGAGCGAGAAATTTTGGAAAGGCTTGCCTGATGACATGAAGGCTCACGTAACGCAGGCTCTAAAAGAGGCTACGGCGTTCGAGCGCGAAGAGACGGCTAAAGAAGAAGAGCATATTTTAAGCGAGCTTAAAAAATTCGCAAGCGAAAGTAAAAAGCTTGAAATCATCGAGCTAAACGCCGATCAAAAGGGCAAATGGGCGGAAGCTATGAAGCCGATTTATCCGAACTTCTACAACGTGATCGGTCAAGACCTGGTAGAAAAAACGATAAATACGAAGTAGGATTTTATGGGTAAATTTTTTGAGATTTTAGATGTCGGCATCGCCTCGGTAAACAAAACCGTGGCGGTGCTAGGCATCGCCGCAGGTACGCTGCTAGCCTTCATTAACGTCGTTATGCGCTACTGCTTTAACACGGGTTGGTCGTGGGCGGGCGAGCTAACCAACTACCTTTTTATCTGGTCGGCGTTTTTTGCCGCAGCATACGGCTTTAGAAAGGGCATACATATCTCGGTTATGATTTTGATCGAGAGATTTCCGCCCATCGTCGCAAAGGCCTACCTCATCTTAGCAAACATCATAACGACGGCGTTTTTGATGTTTATAGTAGATTATAGCGTGCAGTATCTACAGGTGTTGATCGAGCTTGATTCCATGAGTGTGGATCTAGGCGTGCCGGAATGGGTGCCGATGCTGGTACTTCCGATAGCGTTTTTGGGTGCTAGCTACCGTGCCGGAGAGAAAATTTTCCAGATCGCTATGACGCCTTCAGATAAAGTCATCATAAACAACGAAGCCGAGATGATACACGACTCGGTCAAGAAAAGCTAAGGAGAGCCTATGACCATTGCATTTTTATTTATCTCGCTGTTTGGCCTTATGCTTATAGGCGTTCCCGTCGCTGTTTCGCTTGGAGCTAGCACGGTTTTAACGATGCTGCTCTTTACCAGCTTAGATGTTTCGGAGGTGCCTCAGCGTATTTTTGACGGTATCAATAAATTTCCTCTCATGGCGATTCCGATGTTTATCCTGGCAGGAAATTTACTGAGCAAGGGCGGTTCTGCTAGACGCATTATAGATTTTGCTAAATCTATGGTCGGACACCTGCCTGGCGGCCTGCCGATGAGCGCGATATTTGCGTGCGTGATATTTGCCGCGGTTTCTGGTAGCTCGCCCGCTACGGTCGTAGCGATAGGCTCTATTATGTTCGTCGCCATTAAAGAAGCAGGCTACCCGAAAGAATACGCCGTGGGCGGCATCACGACGGCAGGCTCTCTAGGCATCCTCATCCCGCCTTCGGTCGTTATGATCGTTTACGGCGTGACATCGGATACCAGCATCGCGAAGCTATTTATGGCGGGCGTGGTGCCTGGACTGATGCTAGGCGGCATGATGATACTTCAGACTTATATCGGAGCGAAAAAACTCGGATTTAAAGCTACTACGCCCGAGCCTTGGAGCGAGCGAATAAAAAAATTCGGCAAAGCCTTTTGGGCACTGCTAATCGTAGTAGTCGTTATCGGCGGTATCTACGGCGGCATTTTTACGCCGACCGAGGCTGCGGCAGCCAGCGCTATATATGCGCTGATTATTTCGCTATTTGTCTATAAAGATATCAAATTTAAAGACCTGTGGGACATCTGCCTAGAGTCTGCCATCACGACGGCGATGATATTTTTCATCATCGCAAACGCGTTCGTATTTGCATACCTGCTAGCTACCGAAAACATCCCGCAAACGATAGCAGAGAGCATCCTGGCCGCAAATATCGGCAAGATCGGCTTTTTAATCATCGTAAACATCCTGCTTTTCATCATGGGACAGTTTATGGAGCC
>CAURKE010000192.1:0-2878 GCA_963525055.1 uncultured Campylobacter sp.
AGCCACTCGCCTAGTTTGCCTTCAAATTTGAGCGTTTTTAGGTAGGTAAAGTAGCCAATTATCTTAGCAAACTCGAAAATCTCGCTCACGTGCAACGTGGCTTGCTTGCTAAGGCGCATGAGCGCGTCGTCTAGATTTTGAGCCGGCGAGGGCGCATCAAACTGCTTTTGCGAGAGCTCTAAAATTTTTTCATAGTGCAGCCTGCTGTCGCCTGCCATAAAAAGCAGCTTTGGGCGCGCTAAAAAGGAGTTAAACCGCTCCATATAGCCTTGTAGGTCTAAAATTTTTATAAGCCGCTCAAAGCCTTCCGTGTTTGTCAATTCTTTTTGCTCGCGGTGAGCTGCGGCGTCAAAGACATCGCCGTTTCTTTGCTCGCGATAGACGTTATTTTCTCGCCCGCCGGTCTCCCAAACTCCGCCTTGGGTCAAATTTTGATTATCTTTAAAATTTCGCAATTATTCGCCTTTAAATTCGCAACCGTCAAGCGCGATTTTGACGCTATTTAGCTCCTTTGCCGCGCGTTTTGCAACAAAAGAGGACGTACCGAACTCATAGTTAAATTTGGTGTTATTTACGTCGAAATTCCCGCATTTTAGGGTTTTGCCTTGGTTAAAAAGCGCGACTAGCTCCAGCCTTTTGCCCTGCTCGCTTTCTAGCCTGGTCTCGTAAAAGTACAGCGCCGCCACGACAAAAATAACCGAAAAAGTGATGATAAATTTCGCCTTTTTGCTTAGCTTCTCGTCGCTCACGCTAAATATCGCGATCGCGGCAAGCACGCCTAAAAGTACGATTATGACCCTCATGCGTCGCCTCTTAGCTGATAGGTGATGTCGCCCGCGCCAAATCCTATAACCAGCCCGTCATCAAGCAGGTTTTTCACGCCGAATTCATCCGTAAAGACGATCCCCTCGCCCTCGCGCGCGACTTTTTGCGTCATCACTGGGTTGTAGCGTTTAAACTCCTCTTTTAAATTTATCTCTATCGGTGTCTCGCCAGCGGCGTAAACAGGCAGGATAACTAGCTCGTCTATGCCCTCAAAGCACTCCTTAAAGGCCTCTAAATTTGCGCTTAGGCGCGTAAATCTGTGTGGCTGAAATATCGCCGTGATCTTGGTGATACCTAGTAGTTTGGCATACTCAAAGACCGATTGCAAAGTAGCCTTGATCTCGGTCGGATGATGCGCATAGTCGTCGATGAGTACAAATTTACGGCTTGCTGTGAGGATATCGAAGCGCTTTTTGATACCTTTAAAATTTAGCAAATTTTGCCTAATTTGCGCAAGAGACGTTTCATTTAGCGCAGCTAAGATCGCAAGCGACGCGTCCACGGCGATATGCTCGCCCATACCCAGCACTTCAAATTTGCCTAAATTTTTTAGATTAAACGCAGTATAAGGCACGAAATCGCGCACGATCATACTAAGTTCGGTGATATCCACGCTCGGATAAAGGCGCACGGCATCGAGCTTTATCGTGCCTAAAAACTCATCCTCGGCGTTTATCACGCGCACCTTGGCTCGCTCCAAAAATCCGCGATACGCCGCGTGAAATTTCTCTAAATCATAGCCGTAGTGCTCCATGTGCTCGGGCTCTGCGTTAGTCACGACGGCTAGATACGGGTTTGAGTTGAGAAAACTACTATCGCTCTCGTCGGCTTCAAAAATGACGTTGTCGCAGGGCTCATATTTCATATTTGAGCCAAACTGCTTACTGATCGCGCCGATGATGACCGAGCCCTCCACGAGGCTAGAGAGCATCGCCGAGGTCGTGCTTTTGCCGTGCGCGCCCGCTACCGAAAACACGCGCTTGCCCTCTAGCACCATCGGCAGCGCCTCTTTGCGCGATAGGCAGTGCAATCCTTTGCTTCGCGCTTCGACAAGTTCGACGTTATCGGGCTTTATCGCGGCCGAGTAGATGACGAAGTCCTGATCCTTGATCGCAGCTTTGCTATGCGGCGTGATGACGTCGATGCCCTGCGCGGCCAGCTCGCGCGTGGTCGGGCTTTCTTTGATGTCGCTACCGCTGATTATGAAGCCCTTTTCGTGCAAAAACCGCGCGATCGCAGAAATGCCTATGCCGCCGATACCGATAAAATGGACCTTTTTACGCTCGATTTTGAAATTTTTTTGACTTGAATTTTCCATTGAATTTCCCTTAAATTTATTAGGGCGATTTTAGCGAAAATGAAATTTTGGGATGCTGAAAAGATAAAATTTATGTGGATTTTAGCGGTTTTACGGCGGCGCTTAGGACGCGGCGAAGTTCAAATTTAGATTCAAATTTGACCCGCCATATAAAGCGCAAGTTCGCTTTAAATTTAAGCCTCGGCGGGTCGTTGATATAATAATGAAACTTCAAAAACGGGTTAAATTAAAACAGCGCCTCGTCCATCTCGGCGGGTTTTTCGATGCCCATCAGTGCCAAAACGCTCGCGGCTATATTGTTTAGACCGCCCGCTTTTACCGCCTTTACGCCCTCGCCCATCACGAAACAAAATACGTCAAAAGTCGTGTGGTTGGTTAGCAGATTGCCCTGCGCGTCCTTCATCTGCTCGCAGTTGCCGTGGTCGCTCGTGATGATTAGCGCATAGTTTTTTTCCTTGGCCTTTGCCACGATGCGTCCCAGCGCCGCATCCACGGCCTCGACCGCCTTTACCGCCGCGTCAAATTCGCCCGTATGCCCGACCATATCGCCGTTTGCGAAATTTACCACGATAAAGTCTTGTCCGTCATCCACCCCCTTTAGCACCGCTTCGCACACGGCCTGTGCGCTCATTTCGGGCTTTTCGTCATAGGTTTTGACCTTAGGGCTTGGTACCAGCACTCTCGTTTCGTTTTGGGCGAGCTCCTCGACGCCGCCGTTAAAGAAAAACGTCACGT
>CAURKE010000193.1:0-2867 GCA_963525055.1 uncultured Campylobacter sp.
TCACAAGCGTCGCGATAAAGATCATGCCGCTTTGCGTGCTGATTTTGATTTTAACCGGCGGCATGATGATGAGCAGCTGGGTCGGCTCGAAAGCAGGCGGATATTTCGCGTCAAATTTACAAACCGCTTTGATGATAAAGGTTGTTTTGGCGATGCTGATATTTGCGGCCGTAGCAACCAATCTCACGTGCAAATTTATACTAAAGCGCCCTAGCCCGCTAGGCAACATTCATCCGTTTGCATTTGCGGCGGCCGCAGTCGTCGTGATACTTGCTAAAGTTATGTTTATGGTTTAAGGAGAGGATATGATAAATTTAAAACTACTCGACACTCGCTATGACGAGTTCGTAAAAAAATTGCAAGGAAAAAACGTAAAGCCAGAGGTTTTAAACGAGCTTTTGACGACGTTTAACGAGCTAAAAGCAAAGCGTCAAGCGCTAGAAAATTTCCAAGCGATCCAAAACGCCAAGAGCAAGGAGCTGGGCATAAAGGCCAGAAACGGCGAGAACACCGACGAGCTAAAAAACGAGCTAAATTTAAACAAAGCCGCGATGGGCGACGCCGCCGATATCGTGCGCGCATACGAGGAAAAGCTAGAAAACATCGCAAGCTGCGTGCCTAATATCACCGACGACGACGTGCCGTTTGGCGCCGATGAGGACGACAACGTCTGCGTAAAAACGGTACTGGAGCCGACTAAATTTGACTTCGCCCCAAAGGAACACTACGAGCTTGGCGAGAGCTTAGGCTGGCTTGATTTCGAGCGCGGAGTTAAGCTTTCAGGCTCGCGCTTTTGCGTGCTAAAGGGCATGGGAGCGCGCCTATCAAGAGCTCTGGTTAACTACATGATCGACTTTAACAACGCGCGTGGCTTTGAGCTGGTTAACGTACCGTTTTTGGTAAACGCAAACACGCTTTACGGCACCGGACAGTTGCCTAAATTTGAAGACGATCTATACAAAGCACAGGGCGAGGATCTATATCTAATCCCTACTAGCGAGGTGCCGGTGACGAATCTTTACAACGATGAAATTTTGCCCGTAGAGAGCTTGCCGATAAAGATGACTTGCTACTCGGCGTGCTTCCGCAAAGAAGCAGGCTCCGCCGGACGCGATACGCGTGGCATAATACGCCAACATCAGTTTGAAAAGGTCGAGCTCGTAGCCATCACGACTCCCGAGCAAAGCGCGCAGATGCTAGACGAGATGGTGGCGTGCGCCAGCGACTTGCTAACGAGCCTTGGGTTGCCGCACCGCCATATGTTGCTTTGCAGCGGAGATCTGGGCTTTAGCGCGGCAAAGACGATAGACCTCGAGGTCTGGCTACCAGGACAAAACAAATACCGCGAGATAAGCTCGGTATCAAATACCCGCGACTTCCAAGCTCGCAGAGCTAAAATCCGCTACAAAGACGGCAAGAAAAACGCTCTGGTAAACACCCTAAACGGCTCGAGCCTAGCCGTAGGCAGAACGCTCATAGCGATAATGGAAAACTACCAAAAAGCAGACGGCAACATCGATATCCCGGAAGTTCTTAAAAGGTATATTTAGTGGCGAAAAACGACGACGAAAACGTAGTAATCCTCGAAGAGGCCGATTTCGATCAAGACGAAGAAACGGAATCGCTAGACGAGCAAGAAGACGGCGATAGCGACGGTCTGGTCTCGCTTGACGAGCTAGAGCCCGTAGCCTTTGAACAGCCAGCAGACGCGCAAGAAGAAGCCAAAAAAAGCAAGAAAAAGCTTTTTATCTTCGGTGGAGCTGGTGCGGGCGTCATCATCCTGGCCGTAGTTTTGTTTTTTGTTTTTAGAGGCGAGAAAAAGACGCCGATAGACGAAAAACAGATCGTAAAAGACATCGAGGAGCACTACGAGTCGCAAAAATTCGGCAGCTCAAAGATCGACGACATGATCGCTAAGGCAAATTTGCTCTACGAAAAGGGCAATAAATTTGAAGCGCTGAAAATCTACGAAAACATCGCCGTTTACAACCAAAGCCTCTCAAACTACAATCTAGGCGTCTCGCAGATGAGGCAAGGTAAATTTGAAGAGGCGTTAGAGAGCTTTAAAAAAGCGATCGCTAACGACGAAAACGTCGCCGTTAGCGCCATAAACGCCGCAGTTAGCTCGCTCGAGCTAAAAAACGAGCAAAATTTCGACTACTACATAAATCTCGCAAACTCGTTTTTGTACAAGGAGGCGGGCACTCCGCTATACAACTACTACTACGCCCTCATAAACTACTATAAAGGCCAGTACGTAGAGGCTCTAGCGGCTCTCTCGCACGCCGAAAACGGCTACTATAAAGACCGATACGACTACCTCGCGGCTAAAATTCTAAGCTTTATCGGCGACGATACCGAGGCGATAAAAAAGCTCGAAGCGCAAAAGGAGTTTAACGCAGACCTGGCGCTTGGTATGCTTTACGCAAGACTCGGGCAGTATGAAAAGGCCAGAAATAGGCTAAATTTAGCGCTAAACAAGGGCGGCGACTCAAATAAAATCAACGCGATGATAGCTATCATCAACCTAAAAGACGGCAAATTTGAAGCTGCGACCGACGAGCTAAAAGCCGTATTTCAAGAAGATCCGTTGTTTTTAAACGCGAATTTCCCGATCAAAACGATACTAAAACCCGAGCTTTTTGACGTAAATTTGGCTCAGGCGTACTTTAGAAACGACCTGTTTTTCGATAAAACCAAACGATATGAGACGCTGTTTTACTTCGCGCCTTATAAGGTTTTTGACCCGAACCAAACAATAAACTACATAAGAAAAGGCGGCGTAAGCCTATTTTTGGACGATGCAAGCGCAGCGGGCAACTACCTAAACGCTAGCGGCGCGCTCTCAAAGGTAAATTTAGAGCTAT
>CAURKE010000194.1:0-2866 GCA_963525055.1 uncultured Campylobacter sp.
GCGTGCTGATGGCGAGCATGCCCGCGGTGGCTACTTCGGGCGGGTTTTGCAGGCGTCGCGCCGCCTCGATGACGATAAAAACAGCGATGACTATGAGCGTGACGGCGTTTATCGTCGCGGCTAAAATTTCGATCCGCCTATAGCCGAAGGTCTTTTGCAGATTGCCCTTGCGTTCGCCGAATTTAAACGCAAATAGCGAAAGCCCGAGCGCTGCGGCGTCTGAGAGCATGTGTCCGGCGTCCGAGAGCAGGGCGAGCGAGTTCGTCGCCAAGCCGCCCGCGACCTCGATCAGCATAAAAGCGGAGATTATAAGGAAGGAATTTCTCAAAATGATTTTATTTGACGCGTGCGAATGCGTGCAATGGGCGTGATTTTCGTGCATTTTGACCTCGCTTTTGGGCAAATTTTAGTTAAATTATACCTTAAAAAAGCTCTTAAATTTTATCTATATCGCCTTCTAGTCCGGCGTTTACGCGCTTGCCGATGTCTTTTAGCTTGCTAAACTCCTCTATCAGCCTCGGCGCGTCATCTAAGCTGATCGCAAACGTCCAAAGATAGGTGAGCACCGAGTAGATGTGGCCCGCGTTTGCCTGCTTGTGTGATAGCAAAAATATCGCCAAGCTAAAAATCGCCGCCGCACTCGCACCGATGATAAAAAAGCTCATCGCCTCTCTGTTTGAGATGCGGATACGAAGCTTTGAAAGCACGTCGTAGTGGCGATTTAGCGTGCGCTCATCGCCTGCGCTTATGCGTCCTGCCTCGCGCTCTAGCTGGTTGTTTAGCTTTAGATACAAGCGGTCGTTTTTGGCGATGTATTTGGGTAGCAAAACTCCAAAAACCGCGAGCAGGGCAAAAACAGCCAAACCCACGTAGAACTCGATAAATAAAAGCATGATCGCCGAGCCGAAAATCGATACGACCGAAGTAAAAAACACGGGAAAATGCTGCTCGAAAAAATCCACGAATTCGCGAGATAAATTTGCTCTTGCGATTACGGCGCTTTCGTCTTTTGCGGCTCTTTTTTCGTTCATTATCACGCTTACGGCAAGTCCTGCATATATCCTAGTAAATACCTGCGTATCCACGCGCCGCCTAATCGAGCCTAGCCCCCAGCCCACGAACACCATGCACGAGTAGCTAAGTGCCAAAAGCGTATCGCCCGCTACGATGGCGTTTATGGCTATGCCTGCTAGTACGGGATAGACGAGAAATAGCCCGTTTTCCGCTAAAACCAGGCTAAACGTTAAAAACAGTTTTTTAAAGTTTTTCTTTGCTATGAGCGTTAGCGTCTTAAATGCGCTATTTTGCATAAAATTCCTTTGTTTAAAATCGCGCGGATTTTAGCTGATTTTAAAATTTGCGTCAAATTTTGCGGAATTTCTGCTGTAAGTCTTGACATTACAACTAAATTTTATTATACTTCGCTCATAGGTTGTAAGTTATAGCATTACAACAAAAAATTTCTAAGGAGAAAAGATGTCAAACTGCAAGATCGTTTCAACGAAAAATGAGCCGAGAGTCGAGCTGAAAGACGCTCTAAATTTAAGCGGCTGCGAGCTTTCTATCAATGAGCTTCCCGCAAACGCGAGCGTGCCGTTTGTGCATTCGCACAAGCAAAACGAGGAGCTTTACTTGGTGCTAAAAGGCGGCGGTACGCTCTTTGTGGACGGCGAGGAAAAGGCGGTGGGCGAGGGCGACGCGATCCGCATCGATCCGGACGGCAAAAGGTGCTTCAAGGCGGGCGCGCAGGGGATGAAGTTTATCTGTATCCAGACCAAACGCGGTAGCCTGGAGCAATACACGATGGATGATGGCGTGATAAACGAGGATGTAAAGCCGAGCTGGCTGTAAATTTACGCGGCAATAAAAACAAAGCAATAAAAAAATCAAATTTAAAGGAGAAATAACGAAAGTAGCAACCATAGGTGCAAACGGCAAAACAGGCGTAAATTTAGTAAAAGAGGCCCTAAACAAGGGCATGACGTAACGGCTATCGTGCGAAACAAAGAGTATAAAAATAGCGATGTAAAGGTCGTCCACAAAGATATTTTTGAGCTAAAAACCAAATCTGACGTGCTTTGGACCTACGTCTCGCCTGCGGGAGACTACGACGCAGATGGCACTCGCACGGGCAAATACGTGCTCGGCAACGATCACGTCATATTAAACTCCAAAAACGAGAGTTACATCAGCTACGCCGATCTTGCGATCGCGATCATAGACGAGCTAAAAAACGGCGCCTTCGTGCAAAAGCGCTTTACCGCCGTCGGCGAGAGAACGTGAGTTTAAAATTTTGCGTAATTTAGCTAAAATGACGCCGCACGAAACCAACGTGCGGTTTTAAATTTAAATGAAGGCCGGTTATGCAAATAGGACAAAAATTTTCCATCGCTATACATATATTGCTTAGCTGCGAGTTTTTTAAGGACGAGAAAAACACGAGCGAATTTTTGGCCGGCACGATCGGCACGAACCCCGTCATCGTGCGAAATATCATCAGGCTTTTAAAATCGGCAAATTTGATAAACGTGAGTGCCGGCACGGGCGGGGCGAGCCTAGCTAAGAAGCCTGATCAAATCACGCTGTTTGATATATTTTCGGCGGTAAACGAGGGCGAAAACGATATCTTTAAAATCCACAAAAACTCGCCGCCGCCTTGTCCGCTAGGAGGTAGGATCGAGGCGCTTTTGACGCCTAAATTTGGCTCCGCGCAGCAAGCGATGTTTGATAGTTTAGCGGGCGTAAATTTGCAAAATTTGCTAGACGAACTGGCGGCTAAAAACTAAAATTTGCGCCTTTTAATTTTTTCTCGCTTTAAATTTAATCCGTAATTTAAAAAACAGAAGTATTTGTAGTTTAAGAAAAA
>CAURKE010000195.1:0-2865 GCA_963525055.1 uncultured Campylobacter sp.
TGCTCATCGCCATCTATCCGATCGCCATCATGCTCATCATCCTTTCGCTCATCAATCCGCTGATCGACTCGAGCAAGCTCATCTACCGCACCTGCGTCTACGTCTGCGTGGTCGTCGGCACGATAAACGGCCTTGATATCGCGGGCGTTTCCGTGCCGCTAGTGACGGATCTCGTCAAGGAAATGCCGTTTTACGACTCGATGCTTGGCTGGATCGTGCCTAGCGCGGTTGCGTTTGCGGTGACTTACATACTGCACCTTGTGCTAGAAAAGAGAGAAAATACTTTTTAACTGCTGGCTGTAAAGCGCCGATTTTCTTATATGCGGCTATAAAATTTTAAGACATTTTAGAAATTTTATAGCCGAGATTTTTTAATAACTATATATGCTCCACTATGATTTTAATTTATAAAGGTCAAGGCTCAAATTGTGCTCATCGATTATGCGCAGTAACTGTGAGATTTTGTATTTTGTAGCTTGCTCGTCCGTGAGGTTTTGCGGCTGGTTAAAGAGCAAACTTTCTAGGCAGTTTTTTGTATTGCAGATCGCTGTGACCTCTTAAAGCAAAAACATCGCAAACATCGCAAACATCGCATACTCGCCCTAGTCATTTGCGGCTATGACCCATGCGGCAAAATACCTGCCTACGGTAAGCCGGAAAAATAAAAAATAAGGCGATGACAAAAAGCAAAGGATAGCGCTTAAGTGGCTCCTGATTGCATTCTTTTTGCTTTTGCGTTACGGCGGCGATAGCTTCTTTGATTTTTAGATTTCTCATTCGTAAAAAACTCGGTTTAGATAAAGGCCGTTTGGCGGCGCGGGGATACGAGTGAGCGGCTTTTGCTCGTAGATAGCTCGGTGTAAAAGCTCTTTTGCTTTGAGGAAATTTGCATCGTGGCAACCCTTTGAGTTTTCGTTACTTATTTTTGCGCGATTTCTTTCGGTATCTATGCTTGCGGCTTTGTTCAAATTTGAGTTATCGGCGTCAAATTTTGATGCTATGGAGTTCTCATACTCGGCGGTCAAATTTGCGCTTTCGTCGCTTGCGGTTAAGATTTTTTCGCGGCTGTTTTTGTTTAAATTTGTCGTCTGTGCGGGCTCAAATTTAAACTCCAGTGCGCCCGTTTCCTTAAATTTGCCGTTTTTTGCAAGCTCAAGCGCCTTTAAAACGCTAGCGACCATGAGGCGAACCTGGGCGCGCAAAAAGCCGTTTGCTTTAAAGATGATAATAGTTCGCTCACCGCGCTCGTAGCAAAAAGCATTTGAGACGCGCCGCACGGGACTTTTAATGTCGCTACCGAGCTTCATAAACGCGCTAAAATCATGTTCGCCGACAAAAAGCGCAAGCAGTTCGTTTACTAAATTCGGATCAAATTTGGGTAAAAAAGTCTCGTAAGGCGCTAAAAAAGGCGAAAACTCGCCGTGATTAATCACGTATCGATATGCACGTGCCGTAGCGTCGTATCGCGGATGAAAGCCATCTTTAACGCGACTTATAAATTTGACGTGAATAGCCGGATGAGCGTGGCGGTTGATGAGGGCTTTTAGGTGCGCAAAGTCCTTAAAGTGCTCGCCGCACTCGACGCAGGCTACTTGATTGTTTGCGTGCACGCCCTTATCGGTGCGCGAGCTGGAGATTATCTTGCTAAAAATACCCACGTGCGCTAGAGCTGCGCCCAGTGTGTCCTCGACGCCGTTTTCGTGCGGCTGGGTCTGCGAGCCTTTAAATTTAGACCCGTCGTAGCTAAAAACGAGCTTAAGGCGCACTTAGTATCTTTTTAAAATTTTAGCCCTAAAGCTAAAAATAGAGGCAATGAAAAATAGCAAAAATATCGCTGCAATCGCGATAAAAACGCGCGAACTAAAGAGCATAATGAGCGTAAAATAGCCAAAAAGTACGCCAAATATCCCAAAATACACAAAGCCCTTTTCGTAGCGGTAGGTCACGATGCCCAGGCTCAAAGCAAAAAGCGTCGTCGCTAGCGGGAAAAGCGCGATTAGAACGTAGGTTGCAAAGTCTTTGGCGCGCTTTTTATCCTCGCTCATCGCCTGCCAATACTGCACAAACGACTTCGTCTGCGCGACGCTGTCCTCTTGGGCGGTACTGATTTTCATTGTGCCAAAGTCGGTTTTATGCCATGAGGCGTCTCTCATATCGTAAATTTTACCCTCTGATAGCGTAAACTCAAGCACGGCGTTGTTGTTAGTTAGGCGAGCATTTTTGGCAAGGACGAATCTATGTGCGCCTTCTTTTGGCGAATAAAGCGTCACGCCCTCGTAAAGAGTGCCGTTCTCGTCGTTTTTTTCATTTTGGATAAAGACCATCCAGTCGGAAAATTTTTGCCCGAATTCGGTCGTCTTTAAATTTAGCTTGGCGACGGTTTTTTTGTATGAGACGAAATTTGAGTTTAGCTCCGCAGCCGTAGGGATCAGCACTATCGCGGTGACGATTAAAAAGGCCGAAACCGCGCCGCTAACGATGAGGAAAAATTTAGCGATCTTAACAGGCGAATATCCGAGCGTAAAAAGTACTATACTCTCGTTTTCGCGCGAAAGTCTGAAAAACATGAGCGCAAGCGATGCGAAAAACGCGATAGGCACGGTAAAAAGCAGCACTCTAGGCAACATAAACATATAAAGTTTAAAAAGCTCTATAAACGTAATCTCGATGTATGACGTGATACGCGCGATCTGGATGAAAAATACGATCGACATGATGAGAAAAAGCGTCGCAAATAGCGATGCAAACGTACCTAGGAAGTTTGAGAAAAGATAACGCGCCGTCCTATCCATAAATGAGCCCCAAGATGTAGATAAACCAATCTTTAAACGCATAAACTATAAGCGTAGCAAGGCTCAAAAACGG
>CAURKE010000196.1:0-2860 GCA_963525055.1 uncultured Campylobacter sp.
TCGCGGTAATCGGCGTGAAAATAGTATTTAAACGCAAGCTCAAACGGCGTAAGAACCTCGCGCAAGCTAAAATGATAGCGTCCTTGCGGGCAGTAGTCGCTTTTTTTGATGCCTGCGGTCACGGCTAGCGCGACCTTGCGGCCCGCGATACCGTCCGAGCCGCACCCATAGGCGAAACCGTGCGTCATCACCGCGTCGATCCATGATTTTAAAATCGGAGGGCAGGAGAAGTTATGAAGCGGAAATTGCAAAACTAGGGCGTCGTGAGCCTTGATGAGCTCTTGCTCGCGCGCGGCGTCGATATCGCCACCCCCGCAAACCTGCGTCAAATCATGAATGCTAAAGCGCTGCGGCTCTTTGAGGGCCTCTTGTAGCAGGCGTTTGTTTATGACCGAGTTTTTGATGCCTGGGTGAGCTAAGATGATTAGAGTTTTCATTTTTTCTCCTTTTTAATCGAGCAAATTTTAACCGTCTGCAAAACGCCTCTTTAAGTTCGCAAATACGCTGTTTCAGACTACAATGGGGTAAATTTATACGCAGCTACCTATCGACGCGCTACTTCGGGTGTATTGTTTCAAACTCCAACGGAGTAAAATTTAACCCAACCATCGAGGCGCGGCCTCTCACTCCCCAAAACGTTTCAAACCCCATCAGAGCAAATTTTAGCGGAGCATTGCGCAATTTAGCGACGCAAATTTGACGCAAATTTAGCGTATTTTTACAAAAACGCTTGCAAATTTCGCAGATTTTCTTTTATGGATGCTGGGCGGTAGAGCGCCGAGATAACGGCGATATAGTCTGGATTTAGCGCAACGATTTGCGCGATATTTGCTACGTTTATACCGCCGATCACGCAAACCGGGATACGTAAAATTTCTTTTGCGCGCCTGATCGTTTCAAATTTACAAAGCGGGGCGTTTGGTTTGGTCGGGCTCGCAAACACGGCGCCAAATGCTGCGTATGAAGCATCCTCGTCCTGCGCTTTTAGGGCTAAATTTAAATCGTCGTAGCAGCTAACGCCGATAAAAGCGTTCTCGCCTAGGATCTTGCGAGCGGCCTTTACTCCGCCGTCGTCTTTGCCGATGTGTACGGCGTTTGCGCCTATTTTTGCGGCAAATTTGACGTCGTCGTTTACGATAAATCTCGCGCCGTAACGCTCGCAAAGCTCTTTTAGCGCAACAGCTACGCGCTCGTTTTTTGGCTCAATTTTAGTGCGGTACTGCAAAAGCTTCACTCCGCACTCTAGTAGCTCCCCGGCCTGCGCTAGCACGCTGCTTTCGGGCGTTAGGACGTCGTCCGTGATAGCGTAAATTTTAGCCATGGTTTGCGCCGGCGGCTTTGTGATCTAGCAGTCGCGCGCCGAAATTTGAGCCGTGAGCGTTTTTGATTGCGTTTGCGACGAAAGCTTTGGCGCGTCTGATTGCCGTTGTCTCGTCTGCACCACACGCTAGGGCGCAGACGATAGCCGTGGCGAAGCTGCAGCCCGCGCCGTGCATGATCGTAGGATGTTCTAGCGGCTCGCCAAATTTAACGATTTCGCCGCTTTTTTTATAAAGCGTGTCCTCGCAAATCTCGCTCGTTCGCGTGCGTTTTAGCACGATGTCGCAGGGCAGATCGGTGCTCAAAATTAACCGCTCGCCGTCAAAATTTAACCCCAAAATGCGCGCTTCGTCTAAATTCGGCGTCGCGATGTGGGCGATGTTTAAAAGCTCCTTTAACGCGTTTATGGTGCCCTCTTGTAGCAGCTTGGCGCCTGATTTCGCCACGCAGACGGGATCTATCACGGCTGGTATGCCGCTGTTTTGCTCTAGCCAGGCTTTTACGCAGGCTATGAGCTGCTCGTTAAAGAGCATGCCGATCTTTACGGCGTCAAATTTTAGCTCTGCGCAGACGGCTTCTAGTTGCGCGTTTAAAAACTCGGGCGTTACGGGCATCACCGCGGTCACGCCGTTTGTGTTTTGAGCGGTTAGAGCCGTGATCGCAGTCGCGCTATAGCAGCCGTAGGCCTCGCAGGTTTTTATATCGGCTTGTATGCCTGCGCCCCCGACGCTGTCGCTGCCTGCGATGATTAGAATATTTTTTTTAGGATTTTTCATTGTTTTGCCTTGAGCGGTTTTGTTAAATTTATCTTTGGGCGAATTTATTTGTCGCCAAAATCCTTGCCGAACTCGACTCCTAGCTCCTTTAAATTTACGGGGCCGTTTCCTTGCGACTCCATCGGCGTCGGCCGAGTTTGCGGCTGCGTTTGAGTAGGTTGCTTGCTTGGAGAGTTTTGCTCGGTTTGATCGTTTTTGGTGGCGTTATTTTCGGCTTTTTTAGGTTTTTTCTTCTCTTCTTCTAGCTTTTTGCCGGTTAGGCACTCGTAAATTTCCGAGTGATTTTTCTTTGCCCAGCCCTCTTTGACCTCGATTTTTTGGTACTCTTTGCTAGTAGGCGAGGCGAGGCCGTTTTTGACTAGGGTTTTGTTTAGGATTCTGCTTTCGTCGCTTACTTCGCACAGCCATCTATTGCCGAGATTTTTTAGCGTGAGCACGTAGTAGTTGCGCTCAGGACGAAATATCTTTTTGATCTCTTTGTCGTAGGATTTGCTGAAATTTTCCAGCTCTTTTTTATCTTTTATGCATTTTGAACCGTCGTAAAATTTAACGTTTGCGAGCTTGCAAGGGGCGATCACGGCGGCGTTTAGTCTAAAGATAAAGGTATTGTAGTCTAAAATTTTCTCTAGAAAAAGTACCTCTTTGACGACTTTTTCGCGTTTGGATTTGGTCGTTTGGGTGATTTGCATGTCGGTAAACTGTGCAGCCGAATTTACCGACAGCAAGGCTAAAGCGCAAAATTTAAGCAGAGTAAAAAATGCGCT
>CAURKE010000197.1:0-2851 GCA_963525055.1 uncultured Campylobacter sp.
CTAACGCTTCGGACGGCAAATTTAAAACGTTCGTCAAATTTACCGTCAAATTTAGCCGAATTTGAGCCGACTCTCGTAAATATAAAGCCGGCCCGAAACGTCAAATTTTAGCCTAAAGCCCGGCCTCTTTTTTGATCTTATCTATATACATTTGTCTTAGCATCGGCACGTATTTGCCAACTTTGCCGCCGTTTATCGGCTTGCCGTCGGCCTTGACGACTGGCAGTAGCGGCAGCGTCGCAGCCGAGATGAACACCTCGTCGGCTTCGTAAACGTCCTGCATCGTAAACGGTCGCTGCCTGATCTCCAGCCCCGCCTTCTGGGCAAAACCAAGGATCACCTTGCGACGGATGCCCGGCAAAATCTCGTTTGAGAGCGGTTTGGTTATCAGGACGTTATCTTTTATGATAAACGCTGACGAGCTAGTCGCCTCGGTCACAAAGCCGTTTTCGACCATAAATCCCTCGTAGGCGCCGGCTTTTACGGCTTGTTCTTTGGCGTAGCACTGCGCCAAAAGCGAGATGGACTTGATGTCGCGGCGCTTCCAGCGGATATCCTCGACGCTAACGACCTCGATGCCGGTTGCGGCGTCGGGGTTTGCGACGATATCTTTTTCGTAGCAAAAGACGAAACAAGTCGGCTTTAAGCCTTTTATAAATTTAAAATCCCTATCGGCGATGCCGCGGGTAACCTGCATATAAATGCCGCCTTCTTTTAGGTTATTTCGCCAGACTACTTCCTCTAAAATGCCCTGAAAATCGCTCTTTGAAAGCGGCAAGCTTAGCTCGATCGCAGCCAGGCTCCTCTCAAATCTCTCCCAAAAATCCTCCCTATCCACGAGCCGTCCGTTTAGCACCGGCACGACCTCATATATGCCGTCGCCAAAGATAAATCCGCGGTCAAATGCGCTAACCTTAGCCGCCGCTGCGTCTATAAATTCACCGTTTAGATATACTATTCCATTCATTTTTTCTCCTTAAAATTTAAGTAATTTTAGCTCAAATACTCTTAAAAAAGCGTTGCTTTAAGGCCAAATTTTAGCTTGGATTACGAAGTTTTTGATATAATTGGGGCTAAATTTAAGGATAATCAGAAAAATGAAAAATAACGCATTAAAAAATTTGATCCTAGAAAATATCTTCGTTATCTCGAAGCAACCCGTGCTGTTTCGCGATCTGCTCGAAGCAAACTGCCTTTTTAACGAAGGCATGTTAGTAGATCCTGCTAAGCTAAATTTTAAATTTCGCTACGCAAGAACTTACCTTGTTTACGGACTTTTGTGCTTCGTCGTGTTTTTTATTTTGCTGATTTTGACGCATCATATTTTTGCCAAGCTTGACTTTCACCTCTCGATCGTTAGCGCGGTGGTGGGCACATCGGCTGTTTTTATCGGCTTTGATATGTTTAAGATTTGGGCGAGAAAAGCTGTGAGCAAAGAGCTCATAAAAAAAGCTTGGAGCGTGCATTTTCCGTATTTTAGCTATGAAAAATACTCCACCAAAGTCGAGATGATCTATAACGAAGCGGTAAAAAACGAAATCCCGCGCAAAGACTTGGAGCAATACGTCCTAGAGCGCCTAGTCGCGCAGTCTGAGGCTGGGATTTAGTTATTGCAAAATAAGCGGATCTAAAATTTGATTTTTGTATTTCATTCGCTCGAGTTTCAAGCGAAGCTCCCTGTTTTCTTCGAGCAAGACGTCGCGTTTGCCGCTTAGATCGCCGATTTCGCGGCTGATGTAATAAATTTGATTCGTGATGTAAATTTTAGGCAAAAACAAAGCAAGCGCGATAAAAAGCCCCAGATACGCCGTCACTAGCGTTTTGTAATCTAAATTTCGCTCTTTTTTCTGCTCGCCGCTAAACTCTAAAACCTCGTTTTTATCTTGCATTTTTACCTCTTGAAATTTTAAAAATCCTCATTTTCGCGCAGCTTGAGCGCGGATTTGCCTTGATCTCGGCAGCGCTTGGCGTTATTGCCTTTTTACTGACTATTTTACCTAGCGCATTATCTCCTCCGCACGTGCATCTAAGGGCCTGCGGCGGACAAATGCAGCTTTGCGCCCACTGCCTAAATTTATTTTTTACGATGCGATCTTCTAGCGAGTGAAAGCTGATTATCGCCACGACGCACTCGTCGATCTGCGAGTCCTCGATGCTTTGGAGCAAATTTTGCAGCTCGCCGAGCTCGTTGTTTACCTCTATCCTTATCGCCTGAAAAGCTAACGTCGCCGCGCTAACGCTACGTCCATTTATGCCCTTTAGTCCGATTATTTGCGCGAGGCGTTCGGCGCTTTTTATCTCGCCGTTTTGCCTCGTTTCTACTATTTTAGTGGCAAATTTGGCGGGGTTTGGTAGCTCGCCGTAGTCCTCAAATATACGCTCCAGCTCGCGCGCGCTGTAAGAATTTACTACGTCGTAAGCCGAAAATTTAGCCTGCGCGTCCATCCGCATATCTAAATTTTCGCTTTTTAAGCCAAATCCTCGCTCGTTTTTATCTAGCTGCAGCGACGAAACGCCTATGTCGGCTAGGATACCGCGAATTTGACCTTGCTCTACTTTGCCCAAAATTTCTGAAAATTTACTCTTAAAAATTTGCGCTCTTTGACCGAATTTTTTCAGTCTTTTGGAGCTAAATTTGATCGCTTCCTCATCTTGATCGCAAGCTATCAAATTTACGTTTTGATTTTGCTCTAAAATCGCGCTGGAATGCCCGCCGTATCCGAGCGTACAATCGACAATCGCGCCGCTTTTTATATCAGCAAAAGCTTGCAAAACTTCATCAAGTAGCACGGGAATGTGTGGGGAGTTCAAATTTAGCCTTTATTTTTTGTGTATAATAACAAAAAAAGTT
>CAURKE010000198.1:0-2849 GCA_963525055.1 uncultured Campylobacter sp.
GCCACTTGCTCGTAGGTCGCAGTGTCCATAAACTGACAGAACTCGCCGTCGTCGTAAAGATACTGCATCTCTTTTTCTTCCAAATTCGGCTGATCGCATTTGTCGCCCGCGTGGAAGGTCTTTTCAAGCACTTTGCCGTCGATGAAAGATTTGATTTTCGCGCGAACGAAAGCCGCTCCCTTGCCTGGTTTTACGTGCTGATACTCGACTACTTTATACGGAACGCCGTCTAGCTCGATCTTTAGTCCTTTTTTTAGGTCGCCCATAGAATAGGTTGCCATTTTCTCTCCTTGTGGTTTTAAAGGGTGATTATATCAAAAAAGCTTTTAGTTTAGTTTAAGAAGCGGCGAGGCGGCAAATTTGACCGCTCACGCCGAAGCAAACGTCAAATTTAAGGCTTAAATTTGAACTCACCTTTTTCCTTGCTTCGCTCGGACTGTGAGTGGATTTCCCTCTTCATCTGTTCGCTTACGCTAGGATCGTCTTTTTGAATCTTTTGAAATTTCTTTTTTTCGGTCAAAATTTTCTCAAAATTTTTCGTAGTTTGCTTTTGTACTTCGCTCTCGCAACCCGCAAGCAAAAACAAAATAGGAATCAAAAGTAAAAATTTCATATTCAAACCCTCCTTAAATTTAAGCCCCGATTCGGGCTTAAATTTAGACAACTGCGTATTTTGCCCACACACAAACGTCAAGATCGTTTAGCTTAGCCAGCGTCTCTTTGGTTATCTTTTCATCGACCAACACGACCGCTAACGCCATACCGTGATCGTCGCGTCCTAGGCGGAAGTCGGCGATATTGATCTTTTCTTCGGCGAGGATAGACGAAATTTTAGCGATTACACCCAGAACGTCGTTGTTTTTAAAGATAATCATCTTGCCTTTAGGCTTAAAGTCAGTCTTAAAGCCGTTTATGGTTACGATACGCTGCTGATTTTCGCCAAATACCGTTCCGCCTATCGTTACGACATCATTTTCGGTCGTGATGCGAACGGTGATTTTATTTTTGAAAATACTATTGCCGCCGACGGTGCTTTCTGTCGTTATACCTTTTTCGTCGCACAAAAATTTAGCGTTTACGTAGTTTATCGTATCGCCCAAGCTCTCTTTTAAAGCGCCCACGATCGCAAATGTAAGCATGGAGTTTGCGTACTCGCTGATAGGGCCGTGCGTCTCTATGCGGATGGCCTTGATAGCTTTTTTGTTGATCTGCGCGGCGAGGAAGGCCATCTTGCTCGTAAGCTCGATATAAGGCTCCACAAAAGGCGGTAGATCTTCTGTTTTTATCGGTAAATTTAGCGCGCTAGGATAGCTGATGCCGCGAGCCGCCGAAATAGCCTGCTCGGCTGCGGCGATAGCGATATTAGCCTGAGACTCCAGCGTATTTGCGCCAAGGTGCGGCGTGACGCTGACATTATTAAGCTCAAGCAGCGGATGATCCGTCGCCGGCTCCTTCTCAAACACGTCGATACCAGCAAACGCTATCTTGCCGCTTTTTAGGCCATTATACAGAGCCTCTTCGTTATAAAGGCCGCCGCGAGCGCAGTTTATGAGGCGCACGCCGTCCTTCATCTTTGCGATCTCCGCTTCGCCGATCATGTTTACGGTTTCTTTATTTTTCGGAGTGTGTATCGTGATGAAATCGCATGCAAGGATATCGTCGAAATTTCGCGTATAAACGCCGCCCATATCGGTTACTTTCGACGGATCTATGTACGGATCGTAAGCGACGATCTTCATACCGAAAGCAGCAGCCCTAGCCGCCACGCGGGAGCCGATGTTGCCAAAGCCGATGACGCCTAGAGTCTTGTTAAAAAGCTCAACGCCGTACCATTTCTCGCGTTTCCAAATGCGATCGATTTTTAGGTCGTTGTGAGCGTACGGAAACGAGCGAGCGGCAGCTAACATATGAGCCATCGTTAGCTCTACGGCGGCGATCGTGTTTGCCGTAGGGACGTTCATCGCGATTATGCCGCGTTTTGAGCAGCCGTCGATATCTACGTTATCGACGCCAACACCTGCACGTACGAGAGCTTTTAAATTTTTTGCGGCATTTAAAAACGCCTCGCCGACTTCGGTCGAACTTCGAGTGATAGCCACATCTGCCTCGCCTAAAATATCTAAAAGCTTGTCCTTTGGCACGTTTACCGCGTCGATTACTTTTATATCCTCTTCGCGATTTAAAATTTCAAAGCCGACTTTATGTATTGCGTCGCACACTATTATCGTTTTCATAGTTTGATCTCCTTGAAGGTTGAGCGTATATCGTACGCTTTAAGTTCGTTTATAACGCGGTTTAAAACGCCGTTATCTTGCGTGTTGATGTAAATTAAATTTTGTGAATCTTCTTTTACTACGCTAAAATCTACGGGTATATTTTTTAATGTTTGAGTAAGGCAAAACATCGAATAGATATCATTTTTATCAATCATTAGCTGATAGGCTGTTTTTATGACAGTTTTTGAATTATCTTTAAATTCTATAAATATCTCGTTGCTTGCCAGCGCATATTTTTTTGGAGTCAAATTTGCCATTTCGCCAACCCAGGATGCAGGACTGGCAGTCAAATTTGACTCCTTGTTATTTTGCGATATCTTTAGCTCAGCAGGCACAGTTACTTTTAAAATTACATCCGCATACTTATACAGCAAAGCGCCGCATATACAGACGAAAATCAGCACAAAAGCCATCGCGCTCCAGAGCAGATATCGCTTCATTTATTTACGATAGCTGCTCTTTGATAATGTCGCCCAAAGTAACTTTATCGTCGCTATTTATCTCGTTTAACACCTCGCGCTCTTTTTGTCTCGCAAGGCGTCTTACGCTTAGGCGGATTCTATTTTTCTTCTC
>CAURKE010000199.1:0-2838 GCA_963525055.1 uncultured Campylobacter sp.
TAGCGATTTTAGCGAAAAATGGATAAAAAGAGATTGAGATTAAAATTTGAGCGTTTCAAATACGAATCTGGCTTGGCTAAAATAGCATAATACGTCGCGGATTTAAAACAAAATTTGACGCTTTTGGGATGCGGGTTCGGGCGAGTCGATTTGAAGTCAAAATTGTAAATTTAACCAAATTTAATTCCAAATTTGAACGCAAGAAGCTAAGGTGAAGTATTTTTTTGCTAGACAAGGCGGAATTTAAATTTTAAGCGTAGGCTAGACGAATGGTCTGCCGAGCTTAAAATTTAAATTTCAACGCCGTATAGCGAGAAAAGACGAACCGCTTAAATTTTAAAATTTAACGCTAGCGGTCAGCATAAACTGCCTCGCATACCCCGGCTGTATCGGTATGATATTAGCCTGTGTGCCCGTCGATGAGGACGTATAGTAGAGCTTATCGGTCAAATTTTTGACGTTAAACGAGAAATTCGTCTCGTAGCCCGCGATCTTGGTATCGTAGCTGATAAACGCGTCATAAACGACCGCGTCGTCCATCTTAAAGCCCGTTCCCGCAGGCACGGCCGGTAGATTCGTCCTCATGTAGTAGGTGTACCATGAGCCAAAATACCTCGCTCCGCCGCCAACCCTTAGGCCTTTTGCACCTAGGTGGCTAAAGTCGTAGTTGGCAAAGAGGCTGGCTTGGTGCTTTGGCGTGGCTTCTAGCGGTTTGCCTACTAGCACGGCAAACGCGCCGCTATCTTTTCGCACCTCGGTTTTAGTATATGCGTAGCTAGCGCCCACGCTTAGCCCTTGCGTCACGCGGCCGTTAAAGTCAAACTCAAATCCTCTCGAGCGCGCCTCGCCCACGGGCGTACTTACGCTATTTACGGTGCGCATGATGTTTTTCTTATCGATGTTAAAGACCGCCGCGCTAGCCGTTATGCTATCGTTTTGAAATTTAGTTCCCAGCTCTATGCTTTTGCCTTCTTCGGGCTTTATATCGCCGATGTCGTCGCCGCTGATCGCCATTTGCGGGCTAAAGCTTTGCGCGTAGTTGGTATAAACCGACCACTCCGGCGTTAGCAGGTATAAAAGCCCCGTCTGCCACGTAAATTTGCCGTCTTGCTGATCGGTGGTGTTTGGTCCGCTAGTCGTGCCGCGCGCTACTTGGTCGTAGTATTCGTATCTAACGCCCAAAGAGTAGATCAAATTTTCGGTCAAATTTATACTATCTTGCGCGTAAAATCCGATCGTTCTTAGCTTTTGATACTGGATACCGGAGGCTCGGTCGGACGGATAGGCGACCGTGCCGTAGACTGGACTATAGATATTTATCGGGAAGTTTCTGTGCGTAGTGCCGGAGCTGTAGCTGTTTAGCGCGCCGGGTCTATAGCGGTAGTACTCCTTTGCGTCGATACCAAATAGCAAGTTATGCTCTATCTCGCCCGTTTGCACGTAACCGTTTAAATTTAACGACCCCGCGTGCGTGCGGTGGATAAATCCGTCATACGCCTCGTTTCGTCTAGCCGCAACGCCCGTGTTTAAATTTACGTTCATTAGCCTGATGTGGCCGTATTCGTGCTTTGAGCGGGAAAACGCGTAAGCGCCGCGCAGTAGCCAGTCCTCGCCGATATTTTTTTCAAAATTTACGTCCACGGTGTCGAGTCTGGTTTTTAGTTTATTAAACGGCTCGTCAAGGCGTCTTTTCTTATCTATCGGCAGTAGTTTGCCCGTGCTTGGAATGAGATACATACCGCGGTCGATCGGATCGGTCGAGCGCGTGTGCGTATAGGCTAAATTTATGCGGTAATCATCGCCTTTATAAGAAAGAGAGGGCGCAAAGAGGACGTTTTTATATTCGCCAAACTCCCTCCAGTAGTCTTTTTGCATCATATCAAATATAAATCTATACGCAAAGCCGCTATCAGCGATCGGTCCCGTGGCGTCAAAGCCCGCGTTCCAGTAGTTGCGGTTGCCGATACCGGCCCAAATTTCGTTTGAGAAGTCGTATTTTGGCTTTTTAGTGACCATATTTATGATGCCGCCGGGCTCTTGCGCGCCGTAGAGCAGGCTAGCCGGGCCTTTTAGCACCTCGACGCTTTCTACAGTTTTGTTAAAGCTATGCATGACGCTGGCAGGCACCCCGTTTCGCATGATCGAGCCGTCGCGTCCGCCGCCAAAGCCTCGCTTAATGATCGAGTCAAAGATACCGCCCGTAGTGTTGCCGTAGCTAACGCCGCTCACGTTTTGAAGGCTCTCGGCTAGAGTTTCAGGTTTTTTATCCTTTAGTTGCTGCTGGGTTACGACGTTTACCGTTTGTTGGATCTCTAAAATAGGCGTATTTGTTTTGCCTACTTCGCTGGTTTTGGCGCGGTATCCGTCATCCGCGCTCTCGCTAACCTCGACGCCTTGCAGCGCAACGTCGGCAGCGAAAATTTGGGTTAAAAGCAGCGACGAGGCCGCTAAACTTAGGCTAAATTTGTTCATTCATTTTTTCTCCGTTTTAAAATGCATTATCATTATATTATTCTCACGCTTAAATTTCGGTCGTATTTTAGGCTATAATTTCGTCTATGAAATACGCAAATTTAAAACAAATACAATCTTTTCTAGGCAAATTTAAAAAAATAACCGCAATCAGACGCGCGGGCGATATGGCGATATTTATCGAATTCGACGGCGAGCTCGGGCTGTTTTTTGATCTTAGCAAGGCCGACTCCGCGATCTACGCAAATCCAGATTTTTTAAACGTCAAAGAGTACAAAGCGCCCTTTGACGTCGCGCTTAAAAAGAGGTTTTGGGGGGCGAAAATTTTAAATTTAAGCGTGCCCGAGGGAAATAGAATTTTAAAGC
>CAURKE010000200.1:0-2814 GCA_963525055.1 uncultured Campylobacter sp.
CATTTCACTTTTAATGAAGGGGTCGCTGGTTCGAGTCCAGCACAGGACACCATTTATTTTTGTTAAATTTGGGTCGCTTAGCTCAGTTGGTAGAGCGCCACCCTTACAAGGTGGATGTCATAAGTTCGAGTCTTATAGCGACCACCATTACTTTTAGGTGCAGCGGTAGTTCAGTTGGTTAGAATGCCGCCCTGTCACGGCGGAGGTCGCGGGTTCGAGCCCCGTCCGCTGCGCCATTTGCCTCGTTAGCTCAGTTGGTAGAGCATATCACTCTTAATGATGGGGTCGTAGGTTCGAGCCCTACACGGGGCACCACGATTTATTTTATCATTGTTGGCCCTTTCGTCTAGCGGTTAGGACACCAGCCTCTCACGTTGGTAACACGAGTTCGATTCTCGTAAGGGTCACCAATCCACTTTTAAATTTACAACTTCGCTTTTTGAGTTGCCTTATACAAAAACCATATTTAAATATAAACCCAAATTGACATATCTCTAGCTTCTACAAAAAGCCATAACTACAAGCATTTATTTCTATGAAAATTCTGTTTTTAATAATATGCAAAAATCAATAATAAACCATGCTATCACGGGAGCTTTAATTGGGTTAAAAACACTCCAAAAAACTATCTGTAAATTTGTTTCAAGTAAAATTTTAAAAATCATAAATTTCTAAACTCAAATTTTTACCGATTTTATTTTAAATTTAAAAATAAACAGAGAAATACTCAAGCAAGCAGCCAAATTTTGCTATCCTAAAGGCAAATTTAGCTAAATCCCAAGCCTATCCTTCGCCGCTTGCGTGATTTCCTCTTCGTAGTCGTAGTATTCAAACGTCGCGCCGTGCTGAAACGCACCGTTTAGGATGTCGCCGCTTTGGCGATTTTTGAGGTCTATCTCGGCGATCTTAAAGCCGTCAAGAGTCTCACAAAACTCCCTCAGGCGCGTCGGCGGATTTTTAAGCTTCGTAAACAAAAAGCAAAATCCGCTCCCGCCGTTTCGCCCTACTCGTCCGCGCAGCTGATGCAGGCTTGCCAGCCCTAGCCTTTCCGCGCCCACTATCACGATCGTGCTAAGCCGCGGTAGTGAAATGCCGACCTCGATCACCGTCGTCGATAGCAACACGTCGCCGCGCTCGCGAAATTCGCGCAGCACTTGCTCTTTTTCTTTGTCTTTGCCGTGCGTTACGTAGACGTTGGCAAAATTTGCCCACCAAAATCCTTGAGCTTCCTCTAGCCCCTGATAGTTCGAGCTTTCGCTGCCCTCCACGAGCGGGTATACCACGACAACCTGCTTGCCTTTGGCGATTTGCGCTTTGATATGCGCCAGTAACTCGCCAAAGTCCGCGCTTTGTAAAATTTGCGTGTGGATGTGTTTTTCAAATGGCATCTGCTTTAGAAAGCTAAACTCCGCGAAGCTGCTTTGTATCATGCTTAGCGTGCGCGGGATCGGCGTTGCAGAAAACTGCACGACGTGAGCCCTAGTTTCATCCGCAGTTTTTGTTTGCTGGTTTTTGGGCGTGATTTCAGTCAAATTTAACTGATCGTCCTCCTCAAATTTACCCTCAAATTCACCGCCTGCTTCGTCATGCTGCGGGTCTCGCCCAAGCTCCCCGCTAGCTAGAGCGTTGATTTTCTCGCGCTGATTCGAGCCGAAACGGTGCTGCTCGTCTATCATAACAAGCGGTGCAGCCGGCAAATTTTGATAAAGCAAAACGTGCGTGCCAATAATGAGATTTACGCCGTCAAATTCGGGTTTATCGCCGCTTTTAACTAACAAAACTCGCATAAAGCCAGGCAGCAAGCGCGCCGCCTCTGCGTAAATTTGCTCAGCCAGTATCGACGTGGGCGCCATAATGAGCGCAGAGCCGGGATAGACGCTAAGCACGGCGGCTAGCATAACAAGCGTCTTGCCGCTGCCCACATCGCCCATCACGACGCGTCGCACCGCCTCCTCGCCGCTAAAGTCCGCGCGCAGATCGGCGATGGCTTTTAGTTGATCGTCCGTGGGGGCAAACGGCAAATTTTTAAGCCACTCCGAGATATCAAAAAGCTTGATTTTGGGCGCTTTAAAATGCGTTTTTTTAGCGTTTAGTTTTTTTAGGTAGTTGTAAATTTCGACGAATTTTAGCACGTCCTCGCCGGCTTTTTCTCGCATGAGAGCCTCTAGCATCTCGACGCTTTTTTCGTCTCCTCTGTGCAAATCAAGCAAAAACTCAGCCTCCCTGGGCGCAAGCCCCGCCTCTAGTAAATTGGGTAAATCTACGTATTTTTGGATCAAATTTTTAAACGAATCGTCTCTGAGAGAGAGTTTGTATTTGGGTATGATTTCGTTTATTTTCGTGACGATTTTTGGATTTGTTAGCTGCCACGAGCCGTAGGCGTAGGCGCATTTGCCGCTCACGAACACGCTTTTGCCGACCTTAAATGCGCCGTGATGCCAAGGCTTGGCGTTAAAAATTACGATTTTGACGTTTTGCTCCCACGCCTCGCACCAGCATACGGCATGTAGCATCCCGCCTTGGCGATACGCGCTTTTTATCTCTACGGCCACGCTCACGTGTCCGTCTTTTGGCGCGGCGGCCAGGCTCGTATCCTCAAAGCTTTTAGGAAGCTTAAGCGCTAGGTCGAGCAGAGTGGTTACGCCGATTTTTTTTAGATTTATTCTGTCTTTTTCATCAAATTTCATTGTAAAGCACGGCGAAACTGAGCTTTTCTATCTCCGCGTGCTCCGCGATAAACGCATTTAGCTCGGCAAGCTTTAGCTTTGAGATTTTTTCTAGCTCGTCTTTAAAATTTCCTAGTTTAAAGCCGTT
>CAURKE010000201.1:0-2803 GCA_963525055.1 uncultured Campylobacter sp.
CGTTTTTGCCCATATACGTAAACGCAAAAATCACCAAAATCATCGCCCACCAGGCATTTATGCGCGAGGTCAAATTTGCGATGGTTTTGTTCTCGGCGCCAAATTTCGCCTTTAATACAAAAGCCACGACGCTAGAGACGACTAGCACCGCGATGAGTTCTAAAAATAGATTTAATATATGATTTTGCGGGTTCATTTTAGGGCCTTTGGGTTAAATTTGAAGCTAAATTTGACGCCTGCGCAGGAGCTCTCCGAGCGAGTCAAATTTGCGAGCGTTTGGTTTGCTGTGCGGGCGGCTTGAACGGTTAAATTTGTTAGCGAGAATTGCTCACGTTTTAAACTTGCGTTTGGGTCAAATTTTTTTTGCGGCGCGGCGAGCGTTTTGATCGCCGTTTCGCGCTCAAATTTGACGTTTTCGGCCGCCGTTTTAAAAGGCTCGCCGTCAAATTTGTCGTAAAAATCGGTCGCAAATTTTCTCTTTTCGTTTGACGGATTTGTAGGGCTCAAATTTACCGCCGTCGCCAGAGCCGCCAAATCAGGCTTTCGTTCTATCATTTTGCGTATCGCTCATCGCTAGCAGCGCGTCCTGCGCCTTTTGTAAAAACTCGCCCTTGCTCTCGCCGCCGTAGGTTATCTCCTCGCCCACTATCAGCTCGCAAAGCAGTGGAATAGGCACGAAAAAGCCCTTAGGTAGGACGTTTCGCGCGTTTTTGATCCATACGGGCACGAACGAGACGGCGGGACACTGCTGCGCCAGACGGAAAATCCCGCTTTTAAACGGCTGTAGCGCTAGGTCGTCGTTCATCTTGCGCGTGCCTTCCGGAAAGATGATGAGAGAGTGCGTCTGCAGCGCGTCGCTCATTTGCGCTAGCGCTTCCAGCGGATCTTTGCGGCGACTTATTAGCACCATGTTAAACACGTTTTTAGCAAGAAACCTGCGCACCGACCCGCTCTCCCAGTACTCCGCCGCCGCGACGGGGCGCACGCGCTTTCTCACGCGGTATGGCAGCGAGACAAAAATCAGCAAAAAATCGCCGTGGCTAGCGTGGTTGGCGTAGTAAATTTTAGTGCCCTCGCCGATATTTAAAAGCTCCTGCGGCGGCCGTACGCCCGTGATAAATATCGTGATACGGCAAAGGATAAAATCAAGCGCGGCCGCTAAAAACTCTTTCATCTTTCGTCCTTTGTGTTAAATTTGCCTTGTTTGCGCATCCAATTTGACGAGTAGCGGAAATTTGCCGTAATGCCTGCCGGCAAACAAAGTAGGTTTTAAAACTCGGAATTTTAACTCGCAAATGCTCATGATACTCCAAATGATTAGACTTAGCGCAAGATAGGCCGATCTTGGCTGCGACTCTATCTTACCGCCCGCAAAACCGCTTTGCCGGTTTTAGTAAAATATAATGAAATTCTTTTATATATTTGCCGTTATTATACCTAAATTCGCATTTTTAAGCGCGGCAAGAGACCGGCTCTCTTTGCCCTCTGCGGCCGCTTAAATCTTTAGCCAGATTGTTTTGCGCAGCAATGAGTTTTAACTCCATAATGCACCAATCCGCCGCGCTTTAGTTAAGAATTCTAAAAACTTGGTCAAATTTGAGTAGCGACCGCGCTGTCGCAAGAAATTAAATTCTCATTTTATAAATAATTTTGATAATTTTTCGCCGTTTCTTGACGGCGATCAAGTCGTTATTATAAATAAAATCTTAAAATCTGTAACTAATTTTTTATAAAGGATTTTCTATGAGTTACAATCAAGAGATGTTCTGTCATCAGTGCCAAATGAGCGCGCCGGAGGGCTGCGGCGCCAAAGGCCAAGACCGCGGCACCTGCGGTAAAACCTCCACGCTGGCGTTACTTCAAGACGCTATGGTTTTCGGACTTAAGGGCCTTAGCGCCTACCGCCACCACGCGCACGAGCTCGGCGCCGATACTAGCGCGGTCGATACCGTTATGGCGGACACGCTGTATTTCACGCTGACGAACTCAAATTTCAACTTTGACGAGCATATCGCGCAGCTAATGGCCGTCGGAAGCGCGGGCGTGCAGATGATGGATATCTTAAGCGAGGCGCATACCGCAAAATTCGGCGTACCGACCCCGGTTAAAGTTAGCCAAAACAAAGTCGAGGGCAAAGCGATTTTAGTTAGCGGCCACAACCTGCACGCTCTTGAGGCGCTACTAAAAGCGACCGAGGGCAAGGGCATCAATATCTACACCCACTCCGAGATGCTTCCTGCGCACGGCTATCCGCAGCTTCGCAAGTATCCGCATCTAAAGGGCAACGTCGGCAAGGCGTGGTTCGATCAGACCAAGCTTTTTAACGAATTTAAGGGCGCGATTTTGATGACCACCAACTGCATCGTGCCGCTTCGCTCATCCTGTAGCTACGCAGACAGGCTGTTTGGCTACTCTATCGCGGGCACCGACGGCGTCAAACATATCCAAAACGACGATTTTACGCCGCTCATCGAGTGCGCGCTTGCATGCGGCGACGCGAGTATGGACAGCGACGAGAGCTTGGTAACGGGCGGGCACTACAAGACGATTTTAAGCCTCGCGCCGCAAATTTTAGATGCGATCAAATCTGGCAAAATCCGCCGCTTTTTCGTCATCGCGGGCTGCGATGCACCTGGCAAAGGACGCGAGTATTACCGCGAGCTAGCGCTTAGCCTGCCGAAAGACTGCGTGGTTTTGACCTCCAGCTGCGGTAAATTCCGCTTCAACGACGTGGATTTCGGAACCGTCCCCGGCACCGAGCTTCCGCGCTATATCGATCTAGGTCAGTGCAACGACAGCAACG
>CAURKE010000202.1:0-2799 GCA_963525055.1 uncultured Campylobacter sp.
ATATCGTAGTCTTTGACGTAGCTTTTCATCAGCTCGGTGTCGTAGATGTTCGTGCGGCAGCCGAATGTTTTAAAAAACACCTTCTCTCGGCGCGGCTCTTGCGGGGTCAAATTTAAGCTTGATTTCATATTTCCTCGCCGCCTTCGCCGATCGGCTTTGACTCGCCGGCTTTTACGCGTCTATCCATGTAAACGGTCTGCGTAGGATAGGCGATCACGATATCATCGTGGCTGGCGATAGCCTCCATGATCTCCGCGCTTATCGTACTTCGCAAAGATAGCGTGGCAAAGGTGTTTGCCATATACCAGACCGAAATTTTCACGCCGTAAGGCTCGATAAAGGTAAACACGCGTGGCTCGACGTTTGGATTTTTGATGCTGTATTGATTTCGCAGCTTGCTCATTTGTTTTTTAGCGATCTCGGTGTAGCCTTTTGAGTATTTTCGCGCGATATCCTTGATGATGTGAGCGGCTTTTTTGTGATTTGATTCAAAGCTGCAAACGACGTCGATACCGTCCCAAACGGTCTTCATGCCGTGGTGTGAGTAGTTTGCGATCAGATCGGTGAAGATGTAGTTGTTCGGTACGAATATAATGCGCCCCGCTCTGCGGTTTGAGTTTACCGTGACTATCGTGACATCCTCGTAAATTGTCATCCTAAGCAGCGAGATATCGATGATATCGCCCACGACGTCCTCTCCGTCCTTGCGCACCTTTATACGGTCGCCGACGTGAAAACTACCGCCGAAAACCACCACCGTCCAGCCGAGCATACTCATGAACATATCTTTCATGGCAATCGCGATACCCGCAGACGCAAAGCCCAGCACCGTGACTAGATAGGTAACGTTTTCTATATAGGCAAAAAGCAGGATCATGATGATGAGCGTGATGTTTACGAGATTTATAAATTTATTCGCCGTGTAGAGGCGCTCGTTGTCGGTGATCGTCTTTTTGATGATAAATTTGAACAAAAACGAAAGCCCGATCACGACTATGATAAATATACCGATGTCAAGCGCCTTTTTCATCTGCGCCTTGATATCCTCGCTAGTGCGGTTTATCGCCTCGTTTACGCGCTTTTCGTATACGCCGTAAGTGGTCTTTGCGATGTCGGCCGCAGCGTTAAATTCCGCTAGCTCCTGCCTAGCCTCAGCAAGCTCCGCTTGAAAGCGCGCGTCATCGCTCAAATTTACGATCTGAGCTAAAATTTGCTCTTTTCTAGCTAGTTCGTCGGTCGTCTTAGAAAGCCCGTCTAGTCGGCGCTTGTACTCGTCTTTTTCGCTTCTGAGCTGCTTTATGTGCGAAAAGCCCGAGATCACGGCGACGGGATTGGTTATCTTTTGTAAAATTTCTATCTCTGGAGCCGTTATCATGCTAGAAAACGGCGCTTTTTGAAACTCCCTTAAAAGCTCGATCTGCTCTTTTAGCGTGCTTTGCTTTTTTTGCAGCTCGAGCACTTTTTCGGTATTTTTGGCCTGTTTTTTTATCGCCGCTTCGATTTCATCGAGCTCCGCGCTTAGCTTTTGAAAGGTGTTATAGTTTGAGTAGCGAGTCGCCCAAATGTTATCGGCTAGCTCATCCTCGATAAAGGCCAAAGACGCGTTTAGCTCGGATAGCTGGGCTTCTTTTGTTCCGTTAAAATCGCTAGGTATATCGTCTAGCGAGTAAGCAAAGAGCGCAAAAAATAAAATAAATAAAATTTTTCTCATTCAAACTCTCTTAAAACGTCCATCACTAGCTCGCGCGGTACGTCTTTTTGTATCTCGTAGTCGCCGATACCTCGCGGCAGGATAAATTTGATCGCTGAGTTTTCCGCCTTTTTATCAAGGAAAAACGCCTCGTAAAAGCTACTTGCATTTGGCACCTTGTAGCTTATCGGCAAGTCAAATTTAACTAAAAGCTCCGCCACGCGCGCCTTTTGATCCTCGCTCATAAGGCCTAGCTTCACCGCTAGCGCGTTAGCCATATTCATGCCGATCGCCACCGCCTCGCCGTGTAGATATTTTTTATAGTTCGTTTCGTTTTCTATCACGTGAGCGAAGGTATGGCCGTAGTTTAGCACCGCGCGCACGCCCTTTTCGCGCTCGTCGGCCTCTACTGCGGCGGCCTTTATCTGCACGCAGCGGTAGATCAAATTTTGCAAATTCGCCTCATCCGTCAAATTTGCGTTTTCCATCCACGAAAATAGATTTTTGTCAAAGGTTACGGCCATCTTTGCCGCTTCTGCAAGTCCCGCTGTAAATTCGCGCTTTTCAAGCGTCTTTAAAAATCCCGTTTCGCAGTAAACGGCGCTAGGTTGATAAAACGAGCCGATTAGGTTTTTGCCGAATTTGTTATTTACGCCCGTTTTTCCGCCTACGCTCGCGTCCACTTGCGCTAGCAGGGTCGTGGGGATGTTTATAAATTTGATCCCGCGCTCAAAAATGCTCGCCGCAAAGCCCGCCATATCGCTCACCACTCCGCCGCCAAGCGCGATGATCACGCTGCTGCGGTCAAGGCGGCTGACGAAAAGCTGCTCTAAAATCGCCTCGATAGTTTGCATATTTTTATACTCTTCGCCGTCTGGGACGCTGATGACGAATTTTTGCGGGCAGTCGATGCGCGAGAGTAAATTTTGCAGGTAAAGCCCGCCTACCTTTGCGTTGGTCACGATTGCGACTTTAGCGTCAAATTTAAGCTCTTTTAGCTCGTTTATATAGACGCCGTAGCCCGGCTTGCCGTCAAATTTTATATCTATTTTCATCTTATTCTCCGCTTTTATTTTATCCAAAATAGCCTAATTTATCGGTATAAAAAT
>CAURKE010000203.1:0-2797 GCA_963525055.1 uncultured Campylobacter sp.
ACGGCTTCGTTAAAGGTGCTCGCAGCCTCGGCTAGCGTCATAGGAAACTGCGTGTGCAGCGCAGGCAGATCGCGCATGATCCAGTAGTGCCACGCGTGCCCGAGTTCGTGCGCCTGCTGGATCATATGCGCCTGCGTGCCCATGTAGCTAGAAAATACCCGCGGTTGTTTAAATTTATCAAATCTCGTATAAAACGCGCCACCTGCTTTGTTTTCGCGCACCTGCGCCTCGATCCAGCTCTTTTGCAGCATCATTTTGATAAATTCTGGTATCTCCTCGCCAACCTCGCCCAGAGCCTCGCAGATCGTCTCTATCGCCCGCTCGTAGGATATCTCCTCCGCGCTAGCAAAGGGAGACGGCGCGAGCAGATCGCGGGCGTAAATTTTACCCTGCGGGAAGTACTTCGCGCGCAGGCTCACGCACTCTCTGATCCTGTCTGATCTGCGATCTAGCGCCGCAAACATCGCCGTTACGGCCTGCTCGCTGATTTTATTTTGCTGCAGGCTAGGCGTGAGGATATCCGTCCCCGCCGCCCTAAATTCGCCCAACCTAAAGCCCTGAAGCAAATTTAAAACGTCGGCGTACAGGCTCGCGTGCTTATCGTAATGCTCCGCTAGCCCCTCAAACACGCTCTTTCGCAGCGCAGCATCGGGCGAGCCCTTTAAAACGCCCGCGCATTTTGAGAGATTGTAGATGCTTTTTACGCCGTTTTTATCGGTAGCCTGCACGGCGATGAGGTTGTTTAGATGTCTAAATACGTCGTAAAGCGGAGCGAAACTGCTAGCCGCCGTATCCTCGTAAATTTTACGCTCCTTTGCGTCAAATTTTGCCCGCCAGCTACTTTTGCGCTCGTCGTAAAGAAATTTTATCCGCGCAAACTCCTGCGTTTGGCGCGCGGTATCGGAGGGATCTAGCGCGTCTATCTTTTCAAAAATGATCTCTTTCGTTTGCTCAAGACGCAAAAATTTCTCCCTGATTTTCGCCTCGGCCGCGCCTGCTCGCTCGTCTTTGGTGTCGTCGCTTGATTTGCAGCGGCAAAACGCGAGCAAGGAATTTACCTCCTCAAAGCCGCGCTCATATGCGTTTATCAGCAAATTTAACTCGCCGCCCGCGCCTAGCAGCTCCTCTATCTCGCCTAAAATTTCGTCCAAATTTGAGAGCGCGTCCGTAAACCTCGCGTCGTCAAAGTCGCCGTACGCGTCCTCAAACGTCCATCTAGGAAGCTGCATTTCGCGCCTCACAATGAGAGTAAAAATACGAAAATATGGTGACTAACGAGGCCCAAGACCGCAGGCACGCTGCAGCGCTTGACGATATCGAGCGGACTGCACTTTAGCATGCCCGCTATCGCGACGACCACGCCTGCTACGGGCGAGAGAGGGCGAGCGATAGTCGAGGCCTGATGCATCGGTAGCACGAGCATCACGGAGCTCACGTTTAGCTTAGCCGCGATATGCGGCACCATCTCGATGAGCGGGTAGAAGCTCGCGCCGTTTGAGCCAGAGATGATCGTAACAAGCGTCGTGATGACGACGAAAAGCACCGACATGCCAAAGCCGCCAAAGCCAAGCGAATTTGCGAGCTTTACGATGCTATCGAGCATGCCTAGAGCCTTAAAGCCTTCTGCAAATACGCCCGCTGCGATGATAAGGATCACGACGCCGCTTAGGCTCTTGCCCATCGCTTGGAAAAATACCTTGACCCCCTCGGCAATCGGGTCAAATTTGAACCTATGCCTAACCGCTTCAAAAAGCATCGCGATGACGACTGATAGGATAATGATCGCCGAGATGTCAAGCTTGATAGAGGCGATGCAGTACTGCGAAAATACGACCACCAAAATCATCGGCAAAAACGGCAGTATCGCGTAAATTTTAGGCGCGGCGGTCTCGGGATTTTGCACGGCGCCGTCAAATTCCATCACTTCGCCCACGTGCTCGCTGCATACCCAGCCCTCCCTTTTATCGAGGTATCTGTTCCAAAAAACGAGCGCGATACCCATCACGATCGAGGTCGGAAGCGCGGCCGGGATCTTATAGACGAAAACATAGTCTAAAATGCTAAGTTGCGTAGCCTTTGCCGCGGCGGCGGTCGATGCGCCGATGAGTACCATCGAGGCGGCTCCGGACATCGCGCAGATCGAGCCTACGGTGAGCTTGTTTAGTCCAAGCGAGATGAGTACGGGCCCTAGCAGTGCGAGGCATAGCACGCCAAGCCCCACCGCGCTAGTGATGACCATACTGATGAGCTTAGCCATCGCAAATGCGACGAATACCATGACGTATGGGTTTTTGATCCTAGCAAAGCGCTTCGTGGCGATAGAGACGAAGGCGTGGTTCGCGCCGATATGCGTCATATAGCTGGCAAAGCCTACCATAAACATGATGATAAGGCCTAAATTTGCAAATCTGTTTGAGAACATATAGCGAATAAACTCGATGATGTTCAGGTATGCGTTACCCGTCGCTACGGCCTGTTTAGGCATAAAATTTCCCGTCCCCAGCGCGACCGAGCAGATCAGCATAAAAACGCCAGAAAGAAAAAGCACGAGCGGCGCGTACTTGCCGCGCACTATCGCCCAACCCACTATAAACAGCACTACCGTGCCGATAATAATACCCGCAGCAGCCATATTTTGCTCCTTTTTTAGTGTTTTTTGTATTAAATCTAGAGCAAATTTTACTACAAATATTAATACATTAAGCTAAAATAAAAATTATTTTTTAATTTTTTTAGAGTTCTATTATTTTATGTAACTTTGATTTTTATTAAAATTTTAGACCAATATAGCAGATTT
>CAURKE010000204.1:0-2792 GCA_963525055.1 uncultured Campylobacter sp.
CAAGCTCACCGTAAAGCACCATTCTCTTTGGGTCGTTCACGCGCACTTTTAGCGTTTTGCCTAGCAGCTCTTCGCTGCCTGCTACTTGAACGAGGAAGTTATTAAAGCTCCTGCCGGCAACCCCGCCGTTTGCGCGAAGCTCCTCGAAATATACGTCGAAAATTTTGCCTTTTTGCGCCGCGACGATTTCGTCTAAAATCTCGTTGTGGCGGCTTTGTAGGCGGGTTAGGCGGGCGCTTGCGACGGCGTCGGGGATTTGATTGGTAAATTCCGCCGCTTTGGTCATCGGGCGAGGCGAATACTTAAAACTAAAAACTTGCTCGAAACGCACCTTTTCCAGCACGTCCATCGTGTCCTCAAACTCCTCGTCCGTTTCGCCAGGAAACGCTACGATAATGTCGGTTGAGATGCTAACCTCAGGACACATCGCGCGTAGCTTAGCGGCCCTGTCTAAAAACCACTCTTTGGTGTAGCCGCGCTTCATCTCGCGCAGGACTTTGGTGTTTCCGCTTTGAAGCGGCATGTGCATGGATTTGCAAATTTTTGGATTTTGACTAAAGATTTCTAAAAATTTATCGTCCATATGGAGCGGATGCGGGCTGGTAAATCGTATGCGCTCGACGCCATCTATCTCGCTAATCTTTACGAGCAGGTCGCTAAAATCGATCTTCTCGTGCGCGCCTGAAAATCTCTTGCCGTAGTTGTTTACGTTTTGCCCGAGTAAGAAAATCTCCTTGGCTCCGCCCTCGGCCGCTTTTTTTACTTCGCGCAGGATCAAATTTGCGGGGATCGAGATTTCGTCGCCTCTGGTGTGCGGGACGATGCAGTAGGTGCATTTTTTGTCGCAGCCGATCGAGATATTTATATGGCTTTTATACGGCGAGCCGCGAAATTCGCCGAATGCATACTCGCTCTCGTCGTGATTTATGTCGGTGCTGATAAATTTAGGCGTCTTAACCGCGGCTGAAATTTTACTGACGTTTCGCGCGCCGAGTACGAAATCCACGTAAGGCGCTCGTTTAAAAATTTCGCTTCCCAGATGGCTTGCCGTGCAGCCGCAAACGCCGATTTTGGCACCCGCTTTTTTTACTTTTTCAAAGCCGCCAACCTCGCTAAAAAGCTTATGTACGGGCTTTTCGCGCACCGAGCAGGTGTTGATGAGGATGAGGTCGGCCTCGGAGATGTCCTGAGTGAGCTCGTAGTCCTCTTTTTGTTTGAGCTCGGCGATGATGTGCTCGCTGTCGCGGACGTTCATCGCGCAGCCTAAAGTCTGGATAAAGAGCTTTTTTTGCGCTGCGCTCAAAGGATGTGCACCTCGTACATATAGTCGTTTTCGTCGAGTCCGTATTTTACGGTGCGGTGATAGACGCTAAGGCCTTTTTCCTCGAAAAATTCAACCAAAGCGATAAGTTGTTTGTGGCTGTTTTCTCTGTCGAAATAGAAAATTTGTTGCGGATCTTTAGCAAATGCCGCTTCGATTTTTTCAAGAGAGATCGTTTTTGGTTTGGCGTCAAGTTGCGTTCTAGCGAGTTTTAGCTCCATTTTTAATCCTTTGAAATCTTTAATTTAATCTGTGAATATAGCAAAAACATCTTAAAAAACGCATTAAACTTCTTAAAAGTATAAAGCTTGTATAATACCCCTCTAACTCAAAAATTCCCCCAAATTTAAATAACGGAGCAAAAATAATATGGAAAAAATAGCGGATATCATAGAATCTATCGCAAATGAAAAAGGGCTCGAAATCGAAGACGTAAAAGAGCGCGTTATAAGAGCTATTATCAATACCGCAAAGAAAATTTACGGAGAAAACTACGAATACGACGCGGTTATAGATAATGCTACCAAGACCCTTCATCTATATCAAAAAATCACCGTCGTAGAGGATGGCGACGAGCGCTTGGCCGAGGATAACGAGCATTATCTCGGCGTAAGCGAAGCTAAAAAAGTAGACTCTGGGGTAGAGATCGGCGACGAGCTAACATACGAGCTATCTACCGACAACCTCGGCCGCACCGCCGCGCAGACGCTTCACAAGGAGCTTGAGTATCACATCCAGCGCCTGATGGAGGAAAAAATATTCCAAAAGTATCAAGACATGGTCGGACACATGGTTTTTGGCTCTGTCACGCGCGTGGACAGCGAGGAAAATACCTTCATTGAGATAGACGAGCTGCGAGCCGTGATGCCGCGCAAAAACCGCATAAAAGGCGAGAAATTTAAACCTGGTGACGTCGTAAAAGCCGTCATAAAAAGCGTCTATATAGATAAATCCATGGGCATCAAGGTCGAGCTAAGCCGCACATCGCCAAAATTCCTCGAAGCCCTGCTAAAAGCCGAAGTGCCAGAGATCAAAGACGGCCTCGTGCTGATCGCCGCAAGCGCTAGAATCCCGGGAGAACGCGCTAAAGTGGCACTCGTGGCAACTTCGCCAAACGTCGATCCTGTGGGCGCAACCGTGGGCGCCAAAGGCGTGCGCATAAACGCCGTCACAAAGGAGCTAAACGGCGAAAATATCGACGCGATCGAGTATTCGGCAGAGCCTACGATCCTCATCACTCGCGCGATGGCACCGGCGATCATCAGTTCCGTAAAAATCGGCGAGGATAACAAAGCCGTCGTGAGCCTAGTAACCGAGCAAAAGAGCAAGGCTATCGGCAAAAGCGGCATAAATATCAGGCTAGCTAGCATGTTAACAGGTCACGAGATCGAGCTAAACGAGCTTGGCGCTAGAGGCGAGAGCAAAGACGAAAACGCAAAGGATCTAAAGGCGCTGTTTGGCGATCTGTAGC
>CAURKE010000205.1:0-2768 GCA_963525055.1 uncultured Campylobacter sp.
CTTTGCTGGCAAAAAGAGGCCAAAAAGAGTGCACGTTATCCACGCTATAAATGGCACTATAAGGCATCTGCTGAGCGCTAAATTTACGCTCATTTGCAAACGCCGCCCCACTTTTTGGTTCAAAAAGATATTCTATGTCATGCTTAGGGTCGTAGCATATCTGGCGCACCTCATCTGTGTAGCTAGTATCAAGCTTATGCTCGCCTAAAAAAAGGCTTTTGCCATCTGTGTAATATCCGCTAGCAGCGCCATTTTCTGCCGTGATGTATCTTAGCTCACTAGGCTGTGCGTCTAGCTTTTCGCCCTTATAATAAAGCGTGTTGCCGTCTTTTGCAAAGCCCATGTCAAAAACAGGCTCTAAATTTACGCTATCAACGCGTACGTTTTTATAAAAATAAGAGCTATCCTCATAGCTTTTTATAAAAAGATTAGCAATGCTCTTCATAACGGCGATAAACTCGTTAAATCCTGGCTGCTTTTCGCTTTTTGAGCTGCAAAAGTAGCTTATCTTGCCATCAGTTAGATAGCCGTTTCCAAGCAAATGAGCGCTTTTTGGATCGAGCCCCTGCAGTATCTTAGTTGAGCAGTAGACATTATTTTTATCAGCCGCTACGTTTGAGTAGTAGTAATGGTGCTGTAAATTTAAGACGCGAAAGCTATCTTTATCTACGCCCTTTAGCAAATACCTACCGCTATGCGCGATCTCGGCGTAAATTTCACCCTCGGGTGAGCGGTAAAAGTTACTCTTGTCTATATTTTCAAATTTATCTTGAACGGCCACTACGTGATAGAAAAAAGCGAGTATCAACTCTGGCACCGCTAAGGCCAAAATGATCAAAATAATCCATTTTTTCTTGCTCATTTTCATAAAATTTCCTATAACCTTTCCTTGGCCTTTTTATAAGAACTCCAAATCGAAAAAGCAAAACCTAAGACTACCAAAAACATCCAAAACCATAAATTTTTATGGCTGTTGTTATGCTCGCTAACTGCCTCCACTACGAGTTTGTCGTGAGCCCGTACCATAGAATAAGTCTTATCGCCGTTTGCATAAACATCGCCGTATGAGCCGTTTGACGCGAAGTTCATCGACAGACAGAAACAAATTTAAATACAAGGCGTTATATCTTGAGGCGATTTTTGAAGTCGCGACGTAAAAATGAAACGGAGCGGACCGGTCGTCCGTGAGTATTTATTTTTACTAGCTCTTCAAAAAGCGTCCGAAAAATCACTTCATAAAAGCCTTCAAATTTCGCACGTCAAACTCGCGGCAAAGAGTTTTGAGCAAATTTAAATGTTTTTATCAAATTTCGCCCCAAGATAGGACGCGAAGTCAATCGACGGGCAAAACCGACTTTAAACAAAAAAGGCATTACATCTTGAAATGATTTTTGAAGTCGAGACGTAAAAATAAAACGGAGCAGACCGGTCGTCCGTGAGTACTTATTTTTACTAGCCCTTCAAAAAACGTCCAAGAGATAACGCCGCAATTTATTTAAGAGCTTCGAGCCTAACCGCGACCGAACGCTTATGCGCTCCGAGCCCCTCGGCATCGGCCAGCTTCATGCACGCGTTTCCCAGCTCGCTTATGCCTTTTGCGTTTAGCGAGATGAGCGAAGTGCGCTTCATAAAATTTTCAACCCCTAGAGGCGAGTAAAATCTCGCGCTACCGCCTGTCGGGAGCGTATGGTTCGGTCCGGCTAGATAGTCGCCCATCGCTTCGGGCGTAAAATGCCCGATAAATATCGCTCCGGCGTGCCTGATCTGCCTAGCCAGCTCCATCGCGTCGTTTGTCGCGATCTCTAGGTGCTCGGGCGCTAGTTCGTTAGCCAGCCTCACGCACTCATCCAGATCGCTAGCTATGATGATAGCGCCCTTTTTATCGATGCTAGCCTGCGCTATCGGCTGCCTAGATAGAGTCTTGATCTCCTCGTTGATATGCCTTTGCACCGCCGCGCCGAAAGCTTGATTAGGAGTGATGAGTACGGCGCTAGCCATCTCGTCGTGCTCGGCCTGCGAGAGTAGATCCACGGCGATGTGGCGAGGGTCTGCGCTCTCGTCGGCGATAACGCAGATCTCGCTAGGGCCCGCAATCATGTCGATATTTACCTCGCCGTAGACGAGCTTTTTGGCCGTCGCGACGTATATGTTGCCGGGGCCCGTGATGACGTCGGTTTTTTTGATCGTTTGCGTGCCGTAGGCCATCGCCGCTACCGCCGACGCACCGCCCACCTTATAAGCCTCCTTGATACCGCAGATATGCATGGCTGCTAACAGTAGCGTATTTACCTTGCCCCCGACGGCAGGCGTGCAGACTGCGATCTCTCCTACGCCAGCGACCAGAGCCGGTACGGCGTTCATGAGGAGCGAGCTAGGATAGGCGGCCTTGCCTCCGGGGATATATAGTCCGGCGCGGTCTAACGGAGTGTACTTGGCACCTAGCAAAACGCCGTGCTCGTCGTGCTCCATCCAGGTTTTAGGCAGGCTTTTTTCGTGGTAGCTTTTGATACGATCAAAGGCTAAATTTAGCGCGTTTCGCAGGCAGCTATCTATGCCGTCGTATGCCTTTTGCATCTCGTCGGTGCCGATTTTTAGCGTATTTGCGTCGGGTTTCCAACGGTCGAATTTCTCTATCTGTTCAAAGAGCGCCTCGTCGCCTCTAGCGCGCACGTCGTCCAGTATCTGCGAAACGGCTGGCATAACCGCGCTCATATCGCCGTTTGAGCGGTTTACCAAAGCCGCGAAATAGTCCTTAAAATTTTCGTTAC
>CAURKE010000206.1:0-2751 GCA_963525055.1 uncultured Campylobacter sp.
AGGATAAAAATGAGAAATAAAATTTTAGGCTGTCTCATGGCTCTCGCCGCCGCTATGCTGATAACTGGCTGCGAGAGCAAGGATGATAAAAAAAGCGCGACGCAAGCGGCAAAAACGCAAGCGACGCCCGCCGCCGCAGGCATGATAGAAACACAAAAAGCGGACGCTAACGCAACCGCGCAAAAAGACTACGATCAGTTTATGACCTACGATATAAACGGCAAAAAGAGAGTCAAATTCGGCCTGGACGACGAGGAGAGCGAGACTAGCCGCTCAGTCGGTGCGCTAGCGATGGTGCGAAACCCGCTGCAAAGTATAAATTTAAAACTCGTAAAAGGGCGCCTTAGCAAGGACTTTATCGTAAAATGCTCCGCCTGCCACGACGACTACGCCAACGGCATCATCGGCCCATCGCTGCTAAATAAAACCTCGGATCAAATTTACGACATGATCGCCGCGTATAAGAGCAAGCAAAAGGCAAATCCTTTGATGAAAGATCTGGTTCGCGGTATGGACGAGAAGCAGATCAAGGCGCTAGCTAATGAAATCAGCGAATTTAACGAGCAATTTAGAAAAAAATAGGAGGCTAAAATGGGAAAGAAAATAGCGATAATCTTTGGAGTTTTGGTACTTGCGCTCATGGTTTTTATGCTGACTAGCCAGCCCTCAGCACCCATAAAGGACGCTAGCAGACCTGAGCTAAAGCCGGCACAGCAAACGCAGCCAAAAGTCGTAAACGAAGAGCTAAATTTGCAAGATAGCGAAGAGATCAAAAAGATAAAACAGCTACAAAACAGCGTCGCAAATCAGCCTAGCGAGGGCGTTAGCAAACGATACCTAACCTCCTGCGCGCCTTGTCATGGAGCAAACGGTAAGGGCGTGATGGCGCCTAGCATCGCGGGTAAAAGCAAGGATGAAATCCTAGCTTCGCTAAAAAACTACAAAGAGGGTAAAGTGCCAAATAGCCTGATGAAGGGGCTTCTTACAAACGTATCAGACGAGGATCTAGGCGCGCTAGCTGATGAAATTTCAAAATTTAAAGAGTAGAAAATGGACAAGTACGCCACGCGCTGCACGGTCGCCAAAGTCCCGTTTCTAAGCACGCTCACGGTAAAAAACGCCGAGGGCAAAAAGCGCCTTAGTATCCGCGCTTGGCGGCTTATCGTTATCGCGCTCGTGCATATTTTGTTCGTGCTTTCTTACCGCGCGGATATTCAAATTTTAGAAGGCGACATCAGCGGATCAAGGATTTTAGGTTTTCATTTGACCGACGCTTTTATGAGCTTTCAGGTATTTGCCGCGACGCACGAGTTTCCGATAAATTTGATCATCGGCACGGCTACGATTTTGCTTTTTTACGCGCTCGTGGGCGGGCGAGCGTTTTGCGGCTGGATTTGCCCTTATACTTTTTTGGGCGAGATCGGCGAGAAAATACACGAAAATTTAGCCGCCAAAAAGATAATCAAACGCCGCGAGTTCGATCCCAAATGGCGCTACGTCTTTACCGCGCTTTTTATCGCGATGAGTTTTGCCAGCGCGCAGCTCGTGTTTGAGATATTTAGCGTGACGGGCATAGTGTCTAGGTTCGTTATTTACGGTTATTTTCACGCGATTTGGTTTGCGGTTTTCGTGCTTTTAGTCGAGATTTTCTACTCCCGCAGAGGCTGGTGCCGCTACGTCTGCCCTATCGGCACGACCTACTCGCTGCTAACCCGCACCAACGCCGTTAAAGTTAGCTGGAACAAAGATCGCTGCGACCACTGTTTAGTCTGTATCGACACCTGTCTCGTGCCGCACGTGCTTGAAATCACGAAGAAAAATGCTAAACTAGACGGCGACGAAAATAAAAAAGAATTTCGTCTCGTGGGCGGCGACTGCACGCTTTGCGGGCGCTGTATCGACGTGTGTCACCACGATGCGCTGAAATTTGACAACGGCTTTAAAAAGCTCATCTAAAAGGATAAATTTGATAATCTTAAAAGACATCACCAAGGCTTTTGGCTCGCAAAAGATACTGCAAAACGTAAATTTGAGCATAGAAAAGGGGCAAAAAACGGTCGTGCTCGGGCAAAACGGCGCCGGCAAAAGCTCGCTAATGCGCATAATCCTGGGCGAATTTAAACCAAACAGCGGCGAGGTACTAGTAAACGGCTTTGACCCATTTACCGCGCGCAAAGAAGCCCTTAGCGTGATATCTTTCGTTCCGCAAACGCCGCCGCCGCTTAAATTTAACCTAAAAGAGCTTTGCGAGTTCGTCTGCAAAAGCTCTGGCGTAGCGCAGGAAAATATAGAAAAATTTTGCGAGAAAATGGAGCTTGATCTAAAAGGAAACTTTCACAAGCCCTTTTACAAACTCTCGGGCGGTATGAAGCAAAAAATGCTAATCGCAATCGCCTTTGCTAAAAACACAGAAGCTATGATGTTTGACGAGCCCACGGCAAATTTAGACCCGAAAGCCAGGCGAAATTTTATGGATCTACTAGGCGAGTTCGCACGCGAAAAGACGCTGGTTTTCATCTCGCACAGGCTTGATGAGGTGCAGGGTATGTCAAACCGCTACGTCGAGATGGATCTAGGCCGTATCATCAAAGACGAGCCGATCGCGCAAGGAGGCAACCGTGAATAACCTCCTACTCATCGCCAAACTAGACATCGCAGAGTCGCTGCGCTCGCGCTGGTTTCTCATCTATATGCTGGTTTTTATGGGGCTTATCGTTACTTTTATCTTTAGCGGCGTGACGGACTCGCGGG
>CAURKE010000207.1:0-2751 GCA_963525055.1 uncultured Campylobacter sp.
TGTTTTTGAGCGCCGAATTTTTGCGCGTTATTATCCCGTTTTGTTTGATAGCGATTTTCATCTATACGCTTTTGATGCCAAAGGTCGGCGACGAGGATAGGGCCGCCCGTATGAACGCACGAGCCTTTTACGTGATATTAGGACTTATTTTAGGCTTTTACGACGGATTTTTCGGGCCTGGAGCGGGCAGTTTTTGGACGTTTGCGATGGTTGCGCTCATCGGGCTAAATATGAAAAAAGCCGTCGCGCATACGAAAATCCTAAATTTTACCAGCAATATCGTCTCTCTAGCCGTTTTCATCGCGGGCGGACAGATACTTTGGACGGTCGGACTTTTGATGGGCATCGGGCAGGTTTTGGGCGCGTATTTTGGCTCAAATATGGTTATGAAAAAGGACGTTAAATTTGTTAGAGTCGTGTTTTTGGCCGTCGTGGGCGCGACGATACTAAAGCTCGTTTACGATAGATTTTTCGCGTGAGCGGGAGTTTTAAAAAACGGCGACGAAATTTGAGCCAAATTTTACAAAAAGCTAAAATTCGGGCGAAATTTGAGGTAAGCTTAAAAAACTTTTAACGTTTATTTGGATAAAATTGCCGTTAAATTTCATAAATCTAAGGTTAATCCATGCAAGAAAATTTGTTTTTGTTTACAGGTTGGATCGCTTCTTTGTTTACCGACAACGAGCACGTTATCCACGCGGTAAATTACGCGGGACATCTCGTTTTAGTCGCGATTATCGTGCTCATCGTGGCAAAATTTGCAACTAAAAATTTGCAACTCGTACCTCGCGGAACGCAAAATATCCTCGAAGCGTATTTGGAGGGCGTCGTATCTATGGGCAAGGACGTGCTAGGCAGCGAAGCGCTATCTAGAAAATACCTGCCGCTAGTTGCCACCATCGGTTTGATCGTATTTGTAAGTAACATAATAGGCATAATACCTGGATTTGAGGCTCCGACTTCGAGCTTAAATTTGACCCTTACTCTAGCGCTCGTAGTTTTCGTGTTTTACCACTACGAAGGTATCCGCATAAACGGCGTGGTTAAGTATTTTGCGCACTTCATGGGACCTAATAAATGGCTAGCTCCGATAATGTTTATCGTCGAGATCGTTTCGCATTTATCTCGCGTAGTATCGCTTTCTTTCCGACTTTTCGGTAACATCAAGGGCGACGATTTGTTCCTTTTGGTCGTACTTGCTCTTGCGTCTTACGCTGCGCTTCCGGCGTTTGTCTTGCTTACGTTTATGGCGTGCTTGCAGACATTTATCTTTATGATTCTTACTTACGTGTATCTTGCGGGCGCGATTTTGATCAGCCACGACGAGCACTAAAATTTAAATTTACGCGTCCGCCAGCTAAAATACGCTAAAAATCGGCGGGCGCAACCCCTTCTTTTTATCTAACTTAAATAAAAATCCTGCTAAAATAAGCCCTAAATTTTAAATAAAAGGCAAATTATGTTTGAAGTCGTTATCGGGCTTGAGGTTCACACCCAGCTTAATACAAAAACTAAAATTTTCTGCTCTTGCTCTACGAGCTTCGGCGACGAGGCAAATACGCACGTTTGTCCGACCTGCCTGGCACTACCAGGATCTTTGCCGGTGCTAAACAAAGAAGCCGTGAGAAAGGCGATAAGCTTTGGCGCGGCGGTAAATGCGACTATAAATAAACGCTCTGTTTTTAACCGTAAAAATTACTTTTATCCAGACCTTCCGAAAGCTTATCAAATTTCGCAGTTTGAGATACCGATAGTGGAAAAAGGCGAGCTTTTTATCGATGTAAACGGCGAAAAAAAACGTATCGGCATCACTCGCGCGCACCTTGAGGAGGACGCGGGCAAAAACATTCACGAGAGCGGACAGAGCCTAGTCGATCTAAACCGCGCCGGCACGCCGCTGCTTGAGATCGTGAGCGAGCCTGATCTGCGTAGCTCCGACGAGGCGGTCGCGTACCTAAAAAAACTGCACTCGATTTTGCGATTTTTAAACATCAGCGACGCCAATATGCAAGAAGGAAGCTTTCGCTGCGACGCTAACGTCTCCATCCGTCCAAAAGGCGATAGCAAGCTTTACACGCGCGTCGAGATTAAAAATTTAAACTCGTTTAGATTTATCCAAAAAGCGATCGACTACGAGGTCGAGCGTCAAAGCGCGGCGTGGGAAGACGGCAAATACGATGAGGAAGTTTATCAAGAGACTCGCCTTTTTGATACAGTGAATTTAGTCACGCGCTCGATGCGAGGCAAGGAAGATAGCGCGGAGTATAGATATTTTCCAGATCCAGACCTGCTACCTGTCGAGATACCCGAGGAGATGTATAACGAAGCGATCAAGATCCCTGAGCTTGCCGAACAAAAGGTCGCTAGATACGGACGCGAGCTTGGCGTAAAAGAGGACGACGCGCTGATTTTAACGAGCAGCGTGGAGACAGCGAGGTATTTCGAGGAGCTTGTAGAGGCTAAAATATCGCCGAAACTTGCCGTTACATGGCTTATCGTTGAGCTTTTGGGACGCCTAAAAAACGGTGCTACGATCGAGACATCGCCCGTAAATTCGGCTAAGATGATAGAGCTTTTGCGCCGTATAGAAGACGGCACGATAAGTGCTAAGGCAGCAAAAGAGGTGCTTGACTATCTAATGGAAAACGAGGGTAGCGTAGACGCCGTCATCGAAAAATTGGGATTAAAACAGGTTAGCGACGACTCGGCCATCATAGCGATAATAGATCAAATTTTAAGCGCGAACGCCGA
>CAURKE010000208.1:0-2732 GCA_963525055.1 uncultured Campylobacter sp.
CGCTAGCTAGCATCGAGGCGGTTTTTACGAAACTAAAGCACAAAGAGGCCAAATACGGCGTCGTGCCGATAGAAAATAATACCGAAGGCGCGGTAGGCGCCACGCTAGACTGCCTTGGACGGTTTGATAGCGTCAAGGTCGTGGCCGAAATTTACATGGATATCCACCATATTTTTGCTAGCAAATGCGAAAATTTAAAAGACATTAAACGCATCTACTCGCACCCGCAAGGCTACAATCAGTGCCGAAAATTTTTAGACGATCATATGCTTTCATCAGTCGAGTTTATCCCGGCAAAATCTACCGCGCAGGCTGCGCAACTAGCTAGTAGCGAGCCAAATTCGGCCGCTATCTGTTCTAAGATCGCAGCCAAGCTTTACGGCGTGCCGATCTTGTTTGAGACGATCGAGGATAATGCCGCAAACCGTACGAGATTTTTTATATTAAGCGATTTTAAAAACGAGCGCGCGCAAAGAAATAAAACATCTATCTTAGCAAAGACCGATCACCGTCCCGGCGGGCTCGTGGAGTTGTTGCTAGCCTTTAGAGACGAGGGCATAAATATAACCAAACTAGAGAGCCGCCCGATAAAACAGCGCGAATTTAAGGCGAATTTTTATATAGATTTTGATGGGCATATAGACGATGATAACGTCCAAAAAGCGATACAAAAAGCGATAAGCTACGGCCACGAGATCGCGTGGCTAGGAAGCTACGTCGCGTGGGAGGAGTGAGATGAAATTTAACGAAAATTTGGCAAATTTAGTGAGCTACGAAGCGGGCAAACCTATCGAGCTTGTCGTGCGCGAATACGGCATTGACGCCAAAGACGTCATCAAGCTAGCCAGCAACGAAAACCCGTACGGCACGAGCCCTGCGGTAGTAAAAGCGATCGGCGAGATAGTAAACAAAATGCACCTCTATCCCGACGACAGCTACTTTGAGCTAAAGGCTGCGCTAGCGAGTAAATTTGACGTCAGCGAAAAATCTATCGTAATAGGCTCTGGAAGTGATCAGATAATAGAATTTGCCGTGCATGCAAAGGCAAACGCGAACAGGGGAATTTTAACCGCGGGCATAACATTTGCTATGTATGAAATTTACGCAAAAGCAGCGGGCGCGAAGGTCTTTAAAACCCAGAGTAAAGAGCATGACCTGGGCGAGTTTTTGCAAATTTACAAGGCGAACAAAGACGAGATCGGCGTGATATTTTTGTGCGTACCAAATAACCCTCTTGGAGGCTGCCTAGACGCCGAGGAAATTTATAAATTTTTAGAGCAAATCGATACCGATACGCTCGTGGTTATCGACGGCGCGTATCAGGAGTTTGCTAAATTTAAAGACGCGAAAAAAGAGATAAAGCCTCGTGAGCTCATAGCTAAATTTCCAAACGCGATATATCTGGGCACGTTTTCTAAGGCTTACGGTCTTGGCGGTATGCGCGTAGGATACGGCATCGGCGAAGAAAGCGTGATGAGCGAGCTAGGCAAGCTAAGGGCGCCGTTTAATATAACGACGCTCAGCCTAAAAGCAGCCATAGAAGCGCTCAAAGACAAAGAATTTGTAAAAATGACGCTTGAGACGAACTTTGAGGAGATGAAAAAATATGAAAAATTTGCCGACCTTCACGGCATAAAGCGTCTGCCAAGCTTTACGAATTTTATCGTTTTTGAATTTGAGCGTCAAAACGCGAGCGAGCTTGCTCAAAATCTGTTAAAAAAAGGTATAATTTTACGTGATCTAAAAGGCTACGGATTAAACGCGGTTCGCATAACGATCGGGCTGCCGAATCAAAACGACGTAGTTTTAAAACAAATCGAGGGAAGCTTAAAGTAAATGGATTTTAAAACCGCAGTTCAGCAAATCGGCCAGGTCTATCACAATCTCTCGTTAAGGCAGCGCCTAGTCGCCGCGGGCTCGATCATACTCGTGGTCGGCTTTTTGGTGTTTTTGAGCATTTACAAAAGCTCAAACGAAAACTACGACGGCTATAGCGTACTTTTTGAAAACACCTCCGCTGCGGACTCTGCGTTAATTATTCAGCAGCTTGAAAAAGATAAGGTAAAGTATAAAATTGTAAACGAGGGCACGATTTTGGTGCCAAACTCGGACGTTTACCGCGAGAGGATTTCGATCGCGTCGCTTGGTATCTTAAAGGACGGCAAGGTCGGATTTGAGATTTTCGATAAGCAAGAATTCGGCGCGACGGATGCCGAGCAAAAGGTTAAATTTCAGCGCGCTTTAGAGGGCGAGCTAGCCCGCACGATCGAAAGCCTAGCGCCGATAAACAAAGCCATAGTACGTATCGCGATACCTAAAGAAACGCTCTTTACCGAGCGAGCTACGCCGCCAAGTGCGTCTATCGTGTTAAATTTAAAAGACGGGCAGAGCTTAAATTTAAAACAAATCACGGGCATTAGAAATTTAGTCGCCGCCGCGGTGGCAAATTTAAAACCAGAGCAAGTAAAAATCGTGAGCCAGGACGGAGTGCCGCTTGGCGAGGAGGACGGCGAATACGATAGCGATCAGATCACGCAACAGATCCGCTATAAACGCGACGCCGAGCATAATCTCGAAGAAAAAATCATAAATGTCCTATCGCCTATCGTGGGCGGCTCGGATAAGGTCGTAGCCAAGGTCACCATAGATTTTGACTTCGCCAGAAAAGATAGCCAAAGCGAGACCTTTGATCCAAACTCCGTAGCTAGAAGCGAACAAAACGTCGAAGAAAA
>CAURKE010000209.1:0-2707 GCA_963525055.1 uncultured Campylobacter sp.
CGTATGGACTCGCTGTGCTTTGCGGCGCCGATATTTTTTCACATAGTTAGATATTTTTACGCGTGAGGTTTTGATGAAAATTTGGAGCAAAATTTTACTTTTAGCGCTCGCGGCAAATTTTGCCTTTGCATTTTCGGCCGAAAAGCTCGTGCAAGACGCTAGAGCGCAGGTCGGGCAGACGCTGTTTTACGATCCTTCGTACTCGAGGCTAGCCTATCCGATGGGCGACGTGGATATGATAAAAGGCGTTTGCACCGACGTCGTAGTTAGGGCGCTGCGCGGGCAGGATATCGATCTGCAGCGGCTCATCCACGAGGATATGAGCGCGAATTTTAGCGCCTATCCAAAAAACTGGGGCGCAAAAAAGACCGACAAAAATATCGATCATCGCCGCGTACCAAACATCGCGACCTATCTAAAACGCAAAGGCTACGAGGCGAAGGGCGAGTTTAAAGCCGGCGATATCGTGACGTGGCGGCTGGATAACGGCAGACCGCATATCGGTATAGTTTCGGATAAATTTGCCGCCGGCAAAACCCCGCTCGTGATCCACAACATCGGACTTGGCGCGCAGGAAGAGGACGTGCTAAATGTTTACGAGATAACGGGGCATTTTAGGATAAAGTAGGCGTAAAAATCGATAAATTTAAGCAAGAAAGGCGAAAAATGGAGTTTAAAGAGAGCTATTTTATAACGAGCGACGGGGCGAGGATATTTTACAGATACCGCCTGGCCGCGGACGTGGCGTGCGAAAACCAGAGCGCAAATGAAGTAAATTTGAGCGAGGACGATAAATTTGACGGGTCAAATTTGAGCGCTGAGGCCGCAAACGAAACGTCAAATTTGACCGACGAGCAAACAGGCGGCGCGGATAAAAATACGGAGCCTGATTTTGGCGGCGAGGGTAAATTTGAGGAGCAAAATTTATCAAACGGCGACAAAAACTCGGACTCAAATTTAAACGAAAACGGCAAATGCGCTGCGTCAAATTTGAGCGAGACGCCTAGCAAAAACACCGAGCAAAATCTCAAATTTAAAGCCGCACCAAACGCCAAAGCCGTAGCGATATTTCACCGCGGACACGAGCACTCGGGCAGGACGACGCACGTGGCGGACGGGTTAGCGGACGAGAGTTTGAGCTATTTTGCCTGGGATCAGCGCGGACACGGCAGGAGCGACGGAGAACGGGGCGATGCGCCGAGTATCGGCCGCCTCATCGCCGACGTGGACGAGTTTGTGGCGCACATCGAGCAGAGATTTGGCTTTGAGGCGCAAAATCTAGCCGTGATAGCCCAGAGCGTGGGCGCAGTGCTGGTCTCTGCGTGGCTGCACGACTACGCTCCGCGCGTTCGCTGCGCGGTGCTAGCAAGTCCCGCGTTTAGCGTGAAGCTTTACGTGCCGTTTGCTAGGGCGGGGCTAAAGGCGATCTACCGCGCCCGCGGAAATTTTTTCGTAAACAGCTACGTCAAGGCACACTATCTCACGCACGACAAACAGCGCCAGGCCAGCTACGACGCCGATGCGCTCATCACTCGCGCGATCTCGGTGCGCATACTACTGGGGCTTTACGAGGCGGCACAGCGCGTAGTTTCGGATGCCGCCGCGATCACGACACCTACGCTACTGCTGATCTCGGGCGATGACTGGGTCGTGGAGCACGCTCCGCAGCACGAGTTTTACAACGCTCTTGGCGCGCGGGTAAAAAGGCGCGAGATTTTAGAGGGATTTTACCACGATACGCTGGGCGAGAGCGAGCGAGAGAGGGCGTTTGAGATCGTGCGCGAGTTCGTCGGCGAGCGCTTTAGAGCGCCTTTTAGCGAGGTGGACTGCACGCACACGGACGAATACGGCTTTAGCCGCGAGGAGGCCGATAGGCTAGCTACGCCGCTGCCAAGATTCAGCCCGAAAAATTTGCGATTTAAATTTCAGCGGATATTTATGCAAGCCGTTTCGCCGTGGGTCGGCGGGCTAAAGATCGGCGAAAATACCGGCTACGATAGCGGCAGTACGCTTGACTACGTCTACCGAAACGAGCCGCAAGGGGCGAACAAATTTTTTAAATTTATCGACGAAATTTACCTAAATGCTATCGGCTGGCGCGGTATCAGAGAGCGCAAGCGAAATATCAAGCTAGCCATCGACCAAGCCGTAGCAAAGCTGCAGGAGCGAGGCGAGCCGCTACGACTGCTAGACATCGCCTCGGGGCACGGCAGATACATACTAGACGCCGCGCAGGGGCATAAATTTGAGCGCATAACGCTACGCGACTACAGCGACATCAACGTAAAAGCGGGCAGCGAAAAGATAAAAGAGCGCGGGCTGCAGGACGTCGCGAGCTTTACGCAGGCAAATGCGTTCGAAGCCGCTAGCTACGAGGGTCTGCAGGACGCATATACGCTAGGCGTCGTGTCGGGGCTGTTTGAGCTTTTCCCTGATAACTCGGTCGTTCGCACCGCGCTACAAGGCTTTGCAAGCAGCGTAAAAAGCGGCGGCTACCTCATCTACACCAACCAGCCGTGGCACCCGCAGCTCGAGATGATCGCGCGCGCTCTATCCAGTCACAGGCAGGGCGCTGCATGGATCATGCGCCGCCGTAGCCAGGCCGAGATGGATCAGCTCGTGGTAAATACGGGGTTTAAAAAGGTGCGTGAATGGATAGATGGGGATGGGATATTTAGCGTGAGTTTGGCTGTTAAAATTTAGCCTT
>CAURKE010000210.1:0-2700 GCA_963525055.1 uncultured Campylobacter sp.
ATGCGCCCTCGCTCGGCTCATTTCCGCCTCGTCTAAAGAAAAAATACTTCGCCTTGATTCTCTGCATCCAAATTTGAGCCAAATTTGAGCATAAAACGATAAGGCGCAGTATTTTGAGATGATTTTTGGGGTTGTGCAGGTAAAATTTAGCGTAGGCTAGACATATAGTCTGCCGAGCTAAATTTTAGCAAGCTCCGCAAAAAGTGCTCAAAAGACAAGCCGCTGAAGTTGCTTATTTAAAGATGTCGAGTTTTTTATCGTATTCTTTTGTCTCTACCCCAAAAAACCCCAACAATGAACTAAAAACATTATCGTGCGAGACGGCGTCGTCTTTTTGCGCGCGCAGGCGAGATAGCGTCGCTTCATCGTTCGTATACGCCATCATCGGGATGTGTTTTTGCGTCTCGGGCGCGATGGCGTAGGGCATGCCGTGCAGGTAGATGCCGTTTTCGCCTAGGCTCTCGCCGTGATCGGAGAAGTACCAAACCGCGCTTTTATCGCGGCCCGCGTCTTTGACCGCCTTGATGACCTCGCCAACAAAAAAATCCGTAAAAAGCAGCGTGTTGTCGTAGGTTTTTACGATGCTATCGCTATCGCAAGAGCTAAGCTCGCTCGTATCGCAAGTTGGGGTAAATTTGCGAAATTCGCTCGGATAGCGGGCGTAGTAGGCCGGGCCGTGCGAGCCTTGCAGGTGTAGGACGATGATCTCGTTTTGCGCGAGATTTTCGAGGCGTTTTTTGAGTGAGGGCAGCATATTCGTATCGTATCCGGCGTCAAAATACTCGACGTCGCCCACATCCAAACGATCGCAAACGCCCTTGCACTTGCCCGAGTTGTTGCCCAGCCACACGACCTTGACGCCGACGCGCTTTAAGATATCAAGCGCGTTTTCGCTAAATTCTTTGCTGCTGTATTCGCTTCTTGTCGATTTTGAAAACAAGCAGGGTAGCGAGACCGCCGTCGCCGTTCCGCAGGAGCGAGCGTCGCTGAAATAGACCAAATTCGGCTCCTTTTTCGTGTAAAAATTCGTGTCGTTTTTGGCGTATCCGCCGAGCGAATAGTTTTTCGCGCGCGCCGTTTCGCCGACGATTAGCACCATCAGTCGCCGTTCATCGCCTGGTTTCATCGCCGCGTCTAGACCGATTTGTTTAAATTCGGGCTTAAAAAACTCGAGTTTTATATACTTTTGAGCCGAATATATCGGATAAAACGGCAGGTTGTAGGCTCTAATAAAGCTGTTTTCGCGAAAAAACGGGATGATAGACTTGGTCTGCGGTAAAAACAGAGTTGCCGCGAGAGCTAAAAATCCGAAAAATGCGGCAAATTTGACTTTTAGATGCCGCCTTGCGCCGCCGTACTCGATCCTCACAAATGCGACCAAAAGGCAGGGCAAAACGCCTAAAAATAGCATGTAGCAAACGAGTTTTGGATTTACAAAGCTTAGCACCTCGCCCGCATCCGTTTGCGCGACGTTTCTTATCATTTCGCTATCGATTATGATACCGTAGCTTTGCATGAAGTAGCTACTGCCGCACGTAATCGCAATCGCCGCGATGCTAACGGGCTTAGCAAGATAGGGCAAAAAAACGAGCGAAAAGAGCGCGCAAAGTAGCGAAAAATAGATGATCGGCAGACTCGCGGCCATAGGCGCGTCCGCGTCAAAACTAAGCTTTGAGTAGGCGAATTTAAATAATGCGAAATTTAGCGCGGCGATAAAAACGGCGTTTAAAATCGTAAATTTAAACCAAGAAATATGTAGCTTCATAGCTTTCCTAATATTGATAATAAGAGTGAAACTTTATCCAAAAAAAGCTTAAAGCTTTAGTCTTTAACGGTAAAATTTGGGCTCATATTTGACGTTAGATATAAATTTGAACTTTTAAATTTAGCTTTTGGGCGTAAATTTAGTAGCCACTTTGTCAAATTTACTCGCTAAACGCCAGCGCAAATAGCGTCCAGGTCCAAGTTATCGCAGCCGTACCGATAGAGATGCAAACAGCGGCGGAGGCGCAGTCTTTGGCGATTTTAGCCAGTGGGTGAAAGTCCGGCGAAACAAGATCTACGACCGCTTCGACCGCGGTATTTAGGCACTCGCAGATCAAAACGAGGCCAAAAATGGCGATCAGTAGTGCATGCTGCGCGGCGGAAACGGGTAAAAACAGCGAAACTAGCGCGAGCGGGACGATTACGTAAAGCTCAAAGCGAAACGCCGCCTCGTTTTTTAGCATCGCAGCGAGCCCCTCGAATGCAAATTTGGAGTTTTTGAAAAAGTTGTATTTTGGTTTCATATTTTGCCTTTAAATTTGTGCAATGATAGCGTAAATTTGCTTTATAAGGGGCTTTTGCAGTCGGTGCAGGTAGTTAAAATAAACAAAAACGTAGTCAAATTTGCCACTCAAATTTGATAAAACTCGGCTAGTTTATTTCACTCATCAGAAATCTTTGAAGTCCTATAAAGCAGCGCAAACGCCGCCGCTCCGATAAGCGCAAAGCTCGCAACCATAGGCGTTAGCGTACCCTCAAATAGCTGCCCGATCGCGACTCCGATAGGAAGCGAGATAAAGGTCGAAACCGAGCCGATCAGCGCAGCCGCCATGCCAGCGATCTTGCCCATAGGCTCCATCGCCATCGCGTTTAGGTTGCCGAAAAGTATGCTCACGCAAAAAAAGCTACTCATGCAAAACGCCATAAAAGTCCACA
>CAURKE010000211.1:0-2695 GCA_963525055.1 uncultured Campylobacter sp.
CATCGATCAAATTTAGATTTTTCGTATCGACGACCTGCGCGTCGCTTGGGATTTTGCCTTCCGTGAGCTCGTATAAGCAGTGGAGCGATGCTACTTGCTTGCCGTTATAAACGTGGTTTGTTTTGTAAAATTTAACCAAATTCATTCCGCAAACGGCGCAGTACTCTTTATCCTCGCCGCTTCCTACTAGCGTAGCTTTGCTTGGATCTACGCTTTGAAACATCGGCTTCATCTTGCCGGCTTGTTCGTTTGCTTCGGCGCCAAAAAGCAGAGCCGCCAGCAGCGCCGAACCCAAAATAGAACGTAAAATCATATTATCTCCTTAAATTATTTAGTTTTATTTGTTTCCGGTTTTAAAAATTCAGCGTTTTCGCACGCGACTTTTAGACCTTTTGCGCAGCTTTTATCAAAGAGCTCTTTAGCCTTGGCGATATTGGCCGCGACGCCTTTGCCCTCGGCGTACATTATGGCTAGGTTGTTGCAGCCTTTGTCGTAGTTTAGGTTGCAGGATTTTTCGTAAAATTCTTTAGCTTTAGCGTAGTCTTGCTCCGTGCCTTGGCCGAATGCATACAAAAAGCCGAGATTATCGCAGCCGATACCCACGCCGCCCGCGCAGGCCTTTTCGTAAAATGATTTTGCTTTAGCGTAGTCTTTTTCTACGCCCATGCCCTCAAGGTGCAGGTAGCCTAGGTTGTTACACCCCATCATATCGCCGTAGTTGCAGGCTTTGGTGTAGAGCGAGATGGCTTTTTTGATATCGGTTTTGACGCCAGCGCCGTTTGCGTAAAGTAGCCCTAGCGCGGTGCAGCCCTCGTCGTCTTGGCAGGCTTTTTCGTAGTATGCGGCTGCTTTAGCAAAGTCCTGAGTCGCTCCGTTGCCGCTTTCGTAGATGTAGCCTAGGTTGTTACAAGCAAGCGCAAATTTGGCGTTGCAAGCTTTTTGGTATAAATTTATCGATTTTTCGTAGTTTTTCTCCACGCCTCCCGTACCTTCGAAATACACCACGGCAAGGTTGTAGCAGCCCGAAGCCTTGTTTTCCTCGTGGCAGGCTTTTTCGTAGATTTCTATCAGCTTTTTATGGTCGCCGCTTTGCTGGGCTTGCATGCCCTCTTGAATAAAGCCCGCATTTGCGCTAGCGCATAAAACCGCTGCCAGTAGTAGTTTTTTATACATTTTTTCTCCTTTTAAATCGTTTTTACGTCGCGCCCTCTAAAGGCTAGCGCGGTTATCAAAAACATGCAGCCAAGCGCGATATAGACGCTGATATGTACCGGCGGTAAATCTCCGCTGGCATAAGAGTGCATGCCCGTTAGGTAAAAATTTACGCCAAAATAAGTCATCGCGATCGAAGCGTAAGAAAACACCGATGCGATCAAAAATACGTATAGCGAATTTAGCTTCGGGATAAAGCGCAGATGCAGCGCGATAGCGTAAACTAGGATCGATACGTACGACCACGTCTCCTTGCTATCCCAGCCCCAGTAGCGCCCCCAGCTCTCGTTTGCCCAAATCCCGCCGAAAAAATTTCCAAGCGTCAGTAGGCAAATGCCGATAATCAGGCTCGCTTCATCGATCGCCGTGATATATCTGATCTGCTCGTTTAGGCGGGTTTCGTTGGCTTTATTTTTAAACGCCATAAGCCCTAGCGCGATAAGCCCAAGCACGCAGCCAAGGCCCAAAAATCCGTAGCTAGCCGTGATGACCGAGACGTGGATACTGAGCCAATACGACTTTAGTACCGGGACCAAATTTGTTATCTGCGGATTTACGAAGCTCATGTGAGCTACCAGCATCACGATGCCCGCTAGCAGCGCAGCCGCCGCAAGCGCAAGCAGCGAACGCCTAAAAAATATCATCCCCGCTAGCGCTCCCGACCAGCCGATGTAGATCATCGATTCGTAGCTATCGCTCCAAGGCGCGTGCCCCGATACGTACCAGCGTAGCGCCAAGGCTGTCGTATGCACCGCAAAACCTAGTACGAACGCCGCCAAAATCGCTCGCTCAAGCGGCAAAATCCTTCTAGATAAAAATACCGAAGCAAGCCCTAGCAAAAGCGCGGCAAAGCCCAAAATCCAGTAGAAATAAACGAGCTTTTTAAACACCGAAGCGCGGTTATAAAAGACCTCGGCATCGACCCTGCTAACGCTAGGTAAAATTTCCGCCGAGGCCGTTCGCTGATAGTTTCTTAGCGCGGCTAGCGCGGAGTCTGCCTTGCTCCAGTCGTTATCCGCGATGCCCTCTTGCAGACCCATGAGATAGTCGTTTAGCATGTTTTTTGCGTCTATAGCGACTCGATCGTCGTTAAAGGCGTCGTTTGGCGAGAGCCACGCGTGCTGCGGGTCGTTCGCCGCCGGGATAAATTTAAAAAAAGTGCCCTTAAACGTGAGATAGGCGATGTTTAGCCGCTCGTCAAATTTGATGAGGTCGTTATCGAGCGCACCTCGTTTGGAGAGCGGTTTTTCGTTTGCGGCTTCGACCTGCGCGGCTAGTTTGTACTCGCCGTTTGCGTCGAATGCATCCCTAAAGCTCGCGTAATCTCCGTTCAAATTTAGCATTTTTCTGATTTCGCCGTTTTTTATCTTTACGATTTTGATCTCTTGCCACAGCGCAGGATTTAGATTCATCCCAAGTACGATCTGCTCGGCGCTTAGGCCGTAAAGCGAGTCCGTGCCCGAGATTTTATTTACGATTTCGC
>CAURKE010000212.1:0-2680 GCA_963525055.1 uncultured Campylobacter sp.
TAAAGCTAAAATTTACCGTAGTTTGCTAAAATCATAATTTTAAATTTAAGGAGAAAAATGCTAGGCGATTTTATAAATTTTATCGTCCAAACCGTCGGCGAGTGGGGATATGCGGGCATATTTTTGATGATGTTTTTAGAGAGTTCGTTTTTCCCGTTTCCAAGCGAAGTGGCGATGATCCCGGCGGGCTACCTCGCGCATCAGGGTCAGATGAGCCTAGTGCTAGCGTGGTGCGTAGGCACGGCGGGTAGCCTCGCAGGAGCCGTGTTTAACTACTATCTATGCTACTTTTTCGGGCGCGAGCTCGTACTAAAATACGGCAAATACGTCGGCATCACAAAGGTAAAAATGCGAAAATTCGAGGCGTTTTTCAAAAGGCATGGCGAAATTTCGACCTTTAACTGCCGCCTGATCCCGGGCATCCGCCAGTATATCAGCCTGCCTGCTGGCCTTGCTAAGATGAATCTTTTTAAATTTAGCCTCTACACGACTCTAGGTGCTGGCATTTGGGTCGCCATACTGCTTGCAGTGGGCTGGTATCTAGGCAAAAACTACGACAAGAGCGCGTTTAGCCACATCGTTGTCGCCATACTTGCCGCCGTCGGCCTGCTCACTGCGCTTTATATTGTTTACGTAAAACGCCTAAGCAAAAAATCAAAAATCGGCGCACGAGAGCTAGAATAAACCTCTGATCAAGCTAGCAAGCAAGGCTGAATTTAAAATTTGGCTTTGCTCTGCGGGATTTACTTTGTCAAATTTAATCGCAAGCCATCGCTGCGCCAAAATACATCAAGAGTTTTACTAAAATTTTAAATTCACCACTACCAATCAAAAGTAGCAGAGCCGTTTTTTATCTCTCAAATTTACAAAAATAGCGTTTTTTAGAGACTGTATAAAAAGTTTATGCGTTTAAAATTTACGCCTTAAGGCAATAAATTTGATTACTTTTAAAGCTTCTTTGGTGAAATTAAAAAATGAAAATTTGGCCCTTTTTACGTCTTTGTTTTTCAAATAATACCCACGCAAATCAAGCGCCAAAAGCGTGATAAGGGAAGGAAACATGTAGATATTTATAGCAATAAGCACGATGCGAAGCGTAACGGTATCTTTTAAAATAGCTTGTAAATTTAGGCTGTTTTCGATACTGATATAATAAACGCCGATCACGGCAAAAAGTGCAGCGATACGTAAAATTTTAGATACGATTTCGTTACCTAGTTTTGAAATATTTTCACTAACGGCTAGCGATAAAAATAACCAACAAAATATCCAAATAAACGCAAAAACGGCGTCTAAAAGCAAATTTTCGTCATAACGCTCGCGTACTACGATAGCAAAAACGGGCGAGAAAATCAGACTTAAGACGAACCAAAAAAGCGAACGAAATGCAAGCAGGACGAAACACGCATAGATACAAGCGCTAGCGGCAAGTAAAAGCCACTCTGCCCCAAAAACTAGCCCGAGCGCATAAACGCCGATGCAAAGCGTAAAAAGGCCGCAAAAGAGCGAATAATAGCCCTCAAGCAGCCTCGTAGCCTTTAAATTTATATTTTCAAAAAAGTTTAGCACGCGTGGATTATGAAATTTTCTTTTGTTTCGGGCGAAACACCTTCATCACGCTCTCGTCCGTCTCGATAAATGCGCCGCCGATCAGGTCAATGCAGTACGGTATCGACGGAAATACCGGCTCCAAGCACTCCCTGATCGCCTTTGGCTGGCCGGGTAAATTTACGATGAGCGCGTGCCCTCTGATGCCTGCGGTTTGGCGCGATAGGATCGCTGTGGGGACGTATTTTAGGCTAGCAGCGCGCATCAGCTCGCCAAAGCCCGGCATCATTTTTTCGCACACGGCCTCGGTCGCCTCAGGCGTCACGTCGCGAGGAGCGGGTCCCGTGCCGCCCGTCGTTAGCACTAGATCGCAGCCCAGCACGTCTATCATGTGTTTTAGGCGCTCTTTTATGAGCTCGATCTCATCGGGAATCACCTCATAAAAATACTCGCGCTCGCTCGTTATCCAGCCGTCTAAAACCTCTTTTATCGCCGCGCCCGATAGGTCGTCGTATTTGCCCTCGCTAGCACGGTCGCTCAGCGTCAATATGCCTATTTTTGCTTTCATTTTTTCTCCTTAAATTTAGTTGTAATACTCTTTGATAATTTTGCCCAGCGCGTCTTTGTCGATACTCTCAAAAATCTCGATATGCTCGCTGATGCGCTCCAGCTGAGTTTTCATGCCGGCTAAAAACGTCCCTACTTCGGCGTACGCCTCTTGCAGCAGCTCCTCGGCCTCCGCCGCACTCGGCGTAAATGTATGCCCCATGCCGTACTCAAAGACCATATTTTGCACTATCTCGCGGGCCTTTTGGATGTCGGCGTTGGAGTTTGAAAAGGTATCGTCTTTGACCATCTTTAGCGCGCTCATGCCCGCCAAGCAGACCTTGATACGGGCAAACATCTGCGAGCGCGACTCTATCTCTCGCTCAGGACGCATAAACTGCTCCTCGACGAGCGAAATTTTTTCAAATTCTATCCCAAACCAATACGCCGCCAAGGCTTTTGCGCCCTGATAGAGCGCTTGGATGCGCTTTTCCTCGTCGTTGTAGCTTAAAATCCTCTTTTTGCCGAGCAGGACTTTGTTTAAAACGCTTTCAAAATCGCTAAATTCGATTATCTCGCCGCCGCG
>CAURKE010000213.1:0-2673 GCA_963525055.1 uncultured Campylobacter sp.
GAGAAAACGCCATAACTACGGCCGTTTTGCCGTCAAATTCCGCTAAAAAGCTGCCATCCGTGGCGTTTTTTGCGCATCTTGATACGAGCGCGGAGCAAAAAAACGACACTAAGGCGCAAATCGTGCGCTACGAGGGCGGCGATGTCATGCTAAATAAAGAGCTAGGCATAGCGCTGAAACTTAGCGAATTCCCGGAGCTTGCTAATTACGTCGGAGACGACCTCATCGTCACTGACGGCACCAGCCTGCTAGGTGCGGATGACAAAGCCGCGATCGCCGCCATCGTAAACGCCGCGCAGTTTTTCGTACAAAACCCGCAAATCGAGCACGGCGACGTGACGTTTGGCTTTTTGCCCGACGAGGAGCAAGGCCTGCGCGGAGCCAAGGCGCTTGACGTCTCGGAGATCAAGGCTGATTTTGCCTACTGTCTTGATTGCTGCGGCATAGGCGAGCTGATTTATCAAAACTGGAACGCAGGCGACGCGGTCGTGACTTTTACCGGGCAGTCTGCGCACCCGATGAACGCCAAGGGCAAGCTCGTAAACTCCTTGCTACTCGCGCATAAATTTATCTCGATGCTGCCGGGCGGCGAAGCGCCTGAGTACACCGACGGCGTCGAGGGCTACTACTGGGTCAAGGAGCTATCTGGCAACAGCGCAAAGACCGTGCTAAAGCTCGATGTTCGCGAATTTAACGAGGCAAAATACGCACAGCGCATGGCGTTTTTGCAAGATCTTTCCGACTCGTTTGCTAAAATTTACGGCGCGCACAGAGTGCAGATCAGCTTAAAAGACCGCTACAAAAACGTATTTAACTACCTCGCCGGCGGAGAAAACAGCCTACCCGTCGTCGCGGCAAAGCAGGCCTACGCACGCCTAAATATCGAGCCAAAAGTCATCCCGATGCGAGGCGGCTACGACGGCGCGGTTATCTCGGAAAAGGGCGTACCGTGTCCGAATCTATTTACCGGCGCGCACAACTTTCACTCCATCTACGAGTATCTGCCGGTAAAATCGCTACGCGCGGCCAGCAACGTTATCTGCGAGATCATAAAAATCATAGCAGAGAAATAAACCGGGTCAAATTTGAGGGCGAATTCGCTCTCAAATTTTAAAAGTCAAACTCAAATTTACGCGTTCTTTGAAAATGCCGGTTTTTAAATTTATGCGCTTTTTAGTAAGCGTGCTTTGCACTCAAATTTTTAGGCTGCTTTTTAAATTTGCGATCCGTAGCCGAGACAAATTTAGCTCGGCTCACTCGGGCTTGCGGCGACATTTTGCCCGAGTGAGCACCGTAAATCCGATCGGGGTCAAATTTGCAACCGCCTTTTATCTTACGCTCCGAGACCCTCCCCTTTACGATGCTAGCCCAAATTTACGTCAAATTTGAACCGTAAATTTGACCGAGTCGCCCGAATTTAAGCTCGCTTTGCGTAAAATGCGAAAGCAAATTTAAATAGGAGCAAATTTAATGAAAAAGATATTTTTACCACTGATCGCGGCTTCGGTTTTAGCTGTCGGCGCCGATCTAGACGCGCTACAAAAGGAGTGCGACGGCGGAAACGGTGCAAGCTGCTACGAGCTTGGAGTCCTGTACGATAACGCTAGAGAAGGAGCCGCGCAAGACTATCAAAAGGCGGCCGAGCTCTACTCAAAGGCTTGCAAGTTAGGTAACGGCGCCGGCTGCTCAAATTTGGGCTTTTTATACGACAACGGAAGCGGCGTGGCGCAGGACGGTAAAAAAGCCGCCGAGCTTTACGCAAAAGCGTGCGATATGGGCGATGAAGCGGATTGTTCAAATTTGGGCTTTGCCTACGCGAACGGACGCGGCGTGAAGCAAGACTACGCAAAAGCTAGCGAATTTTACGCCAAAGCTTGCGACATGGGCAACGGCGGCGGATGCTACAATCTAGGCAACCTATACGCGCAGGGGCGAGGCGTCAAAGAGGACGCAAACGCGGCCGAAAAATACCTCAAAAAAGCGTGCGAAATGGAGCCCGAGCTAGCCTGCGACCGCTATAAAGAATTTACTCAAAAATAACATTGACCGCCTTTGCGCGGCAAATTTGACTCGGTAAATTTGATAGAAAAAGTACCTACCTGTGAGATACGAGGCGCGCAAGGATTAAATTTAACTAATTTTCTAAAATTTAGAGATTTAAAAAAAGGGCGACAAATGCCCTCCGCGTAAAAAGTCGGCAAGGCGCCGACTTTATCAAATTTAACTCTAAATTTAGAGCATAAAAAACGCTATGACGCACACGGCTATCGCCATCGCAGGGGCCGTTCGCTTAGCTATCTCGACCGGGCTAACCATAGCTAGACCGGCACACACGATCGCTGCACCCGCGATAGGAGACGACGAGCGGCCTAGCGCGCCGGATATAGCAGCTGCCATACCTAGCTTATCTTGCGCGAAGCCAAGATCTGCGGCATGAACGGTGATAGCTTGGTTAAACGCCATAGTAGCCGCATCCCCAGAGCCCGTGACCGTACCCATGAGATACGGCACGAAAGTACCGCCGTAGCGCACGAACTCCTGAGAGTGTTTTAGCCACTCGGTCACTGCGTCGATCGCGCCGCACGCCTTTAGACCCGCGACGAAAACGCCCGCTGCGATGATGATACCCATGACCTCGGCGTAGGCGCTACCCATACCGTTAAAAAACTCTTT
>CAURKE010000214.1:0-2656 GCA_963525055.1 uncultured Campylobacter sp.
ACTTTTAGAGCTAAGCGGCTTTGAAAACATCGCAGCGCGCGGCACGCAGGCTAAATTTGATGGCAAAAAGCTAGCTGGCGGGAGCGAGAAATTTATGCGAGAGCTAGGGCTTTATGACGGCGAAGCGGTGCGCGGGACTTGCTATTTTTTTGCCGCGGGCGGGCAGATCGCGGCGGTATTTGAGCTGGAGGAGAGCCTAAAAGAGGGCGCAAAAGAGTGCGTAGCCACGCTAAAAAACGCGGGCATGCGCGTGGCGATGCTAACGGGCGATAACGAATACGCCGCAAAGCGCGCTGCAGAAGGGCTTGGCATCGAGGAAACGGTCGCAAACGCGCTACCAACGGACAAGGCCGCATACGTGGAGCAGCTGTCGCAGCAGGGCCGAAACGTGCTGATGATAGGCGACGGGATCAACGACGCCGCCGCGCTCGCGCTCTCAAGCGTGGCCGTGTGCATGGGCAGCGGAGCGGCCGTGAGTATCGCAAAAAGCGACGTCGTGCTGATGAGAGATGATCCCGCCTCGCTCGCGGCTGCCGTAGCGCTCGCGCGCAAAACCTACTGCATCGTGCGGCAAAATTTGGCCTTTTCGCTCGTTTATAACGCCGTGACGATACCGTTAGCTATGGCCGGCTACGTAGCGCCCGCCGTGGCTGCGCTATCGATGTCGCTAAGCTCGGTCGCGGTCGTGTTAAACGCGATGCGGGCTAGGAGCGAGCGATGAGCGGGGCGGTCGTGGCGATGATGATCGGCGTCTCGACGCTGCTTGGCGCATGCGGGCTGGCGGCGCTGCTGTGGGGGCTTAAAACTAGGCAGTTTGACGACGAGCGTAAGTTTTTGGACGGGACTAAATTTGACGACGAAGACGCGCTAAACGATGCCTATGAGCTGGAGCTACGCCGTAAAGAAAAGGGCTATAAGCCGCCTGATTGAGGTGAATTTATGCCTCTGTTTTTTGGTTTTATAGTCGCTAAATTCGTTGGATTTCGGTCGCGAAATTTGCCGCGAAATTTGATTTTGAGCGTGGGCGACATTTGCGTTTTAAATTTAATGGCGAGTGTTTGGAGTCAAATTTGGACTATAAATTTTAATTCATTGCGGTTAAATTCGTCGTTAAATTTCGACTAACTACAGCATAATGACGGGCAAAAATTGAGCGTGAGATTTTGGCGTCTTGGATGGTAAATTTAGCTTGCAAAATAGCAAAAGTGCGCAAGTGTAATCTGGCAGAGTAAAAATCGGTTGCCTTTTGCTAGCAAGCGGGTCGTCGGCAAATTTAGCCTCTTGTCGGCCAAATTTACTCAGTCTAGCGATGCCCCGCAATCACATCAAGATCGCCGCTTGACGCACCCGCCAGGTAGCCGCCTGCTTGGAGTTTAGGCGGCCCGGAGCCGTTTAAATTTAATCGCAGCAATCACCGAGCGGGCGTGTTTTAATCCTGTAAATTTTGCTTTCTTACTTGCAAAAGCCTCGCTCTCGCAAGCCTCCTTAATCTATTTTTAGCTTTTTAGCGATATGATTCTGCAAATTTTAACAAAGGAAACAACATGAAAACGCTAGTTATCTTATCGCACCCAAATCTCGCCGCATCGCGCGTAAACAAAGCCTTGTCACAGGTAGCAAAGGCTGCTGCGGACGTCGAAGTGCGCCATTTGGAGGGGCTTTACGGCCTAGATATCGCGCGCATAGACGCCAGCTCAGAGCAAGACGCGTTAGCGAGTGCCGAGCGCATCGTATTTTTGTACCCGATGTACTGGCTAAACGTGCCGCCTATGCTAAAAGCCTATATCGATATCGTCTTTTCGCACGAGATGGTGGGTTCCGGCGCGCTTAAAGGCAAGGTCTTGCAGCTTGCGCTAAGCGTCAGCACCCCGCTTGGAGAATACTCTAAACAGGGCGCGATCGGCTTTAGCCTGGATGAAATTTTAACGCCGCTTAAGATCGCGGCAAACTACTGCGGGATGGACTTTGCCGTGCCGTTTATCAGCAGCGGGTTTGAGCCTGGCGAGTTTGGCGACGATGCCGTAGATGCTGCAGCCGCGCGCTTTGGCAAGCTTTTACGAGGAGAGCTAAGTCCTAACGAGTATCAAATTTAGTTTCGCCGCCTATAGTTACAAGCTCGTGATTTTAAGTGAAGCCGCTAGCCCGGTTTTTAGCGAGTCGGCGCTGGCGTATATAATAATTTTGCTCGAAATCGCCGCGCTCAAAGTATGATTTAGACATTGCAAACGAGTAAAGTCTATGTGCGAGATTGACGCGGTCGCTTCGTAGTTCATCTCATCGACCGCCGATATTTTTTATGTTAAAATCGCAGGTATTATTTCAAGCTATCGATATACTCGCTAACAGCCGCCATATCCTCGTCGCTTAGGTTTTTGGCGTGCAGTTGCATGACCTTGCCCATGCCAAAGTTATTGTTCGAGCCGTCTTTGTAGCTTTGTAGCGCTTTTATGCGATCCTCTTTGCTGATACTAGTTAGCGCAGGCACTTTGTTTGCGTATTTTGCGTCCGCTTTTTCGCCGTGACAGGCCGAGCATTTTTTGTAAATAGCCGCACCGTCGGCCGCAAGTAGAGATAAATTTAACGCCAAAACAGCGGTTGCAATGTGATAGATTTTCATCTTTCGTCCTTTTTGATAGAAATTTAGACGAGATTATAG
>CAURKE010000215.1:0-2619 GCA_963525055.1 uncultured Campylobacter sp.
AAATGCCGAGATCGCCGATATAGTCGCTTATCTAAAGTCTATCGCGCCTAAAGAAATCAGCGACGAGAAGGTGTTTCTTGATGCGTGCCAGAGATGCCACGACATGAAATACGAAAACAAATACGTTCTGACTAACCGTGTAAATTTGGCCGCCTACATGGGCTCAAATCCGCCTGATTTATCCATGATGATCCGCTCAAAAGGCGATGATTATCTACATAAATTTATAAACGACACGCAAAAAATGCTACCGGGCACCTCGATGCCTCGCGTGGGTCTAAATAAAGCCAGCGAGGACAAAGTCGTAGCCTACATGGCAAAAGCGGGCGACGCCAAAAAAGCCGAGCGCGAAAGCCTAGGCATAAACGCGATGATCTACTTCTTGATATTCGGCATCTTTGGATGGCTTTGGAAACGCAAAGTCTGGTCTGACCTACACTAAAATTTGAGCCCGACTCCGGGCTCAAATTTCTCTTTAAATTTACTCCTTAATTTCTAAAATTTATCTACCGATTTAGAAACCGTCGTAAAATTTATTCAGCACTCGCGATGCCTTGTCTAGGCGCAAATTTGACTACAAGCAAATACTAATTTTACGTGCCTATAGTTTAAATTTGGATACGTTTTGAGCGCAATAAAAACTATAAATATACATTTTACAGCATTTTTAAGAACATGTTACCGATCCTGCTTTTTACGCCATGAACGAAGCAATACGGCAAAATCATTTGGATTTTCTTGGCGGCGGTGAGCTAAGCAGCGTGATTTATAAGCACATTTTTAAGTTAGAGCTCAGCTTGCTTTAGTTTTTTCATAATTTTTCTTGATTTAGGTTGTCTTTAAATTTATTTCCCGATGTTAAAATCGGCTATCAATTTTGATTTGCAAATTTCAAAAAAAGGGTAAATATGAACGGTCTCAAATTTACAGTCAAGCTTTTTGCGACCATCGCGGCGCTTTGCCTCGGGTTAAATTTAAGCGCTAGCGAGCTGGAGGGTAGGTGGAGCATCGTCTCGGCAAACATAGACGGGCAGGAGGTGCAAACGGCGGGGCAGAAGTGCTTTGAGGATTCGTTTTTCGAGGTTAGTGGCCGCGAGGCAAAGCTAGGCCTTAGCTCCGTAGGCGAGGACGGCGCGTGCAAAAGCGGCGCGGCAAGCTACGCCTTTAAAAGCATAGGTGCTGGCAAATACGCGCTGGGTCCTATCGGCGAGTTTTGGCTAGATAAAGATGCGCTAAAGGTAAAACAGTCCTTAGACGGCGGCAAATTTATCGTTTTTTCATTCAAAAAAGACGCGGCCGCAAACAAAGCCGCGGCAACGGCAACCGGCTCAAATTTGAGCACAGACGAGCTAGAGGGCAGATGGGAGATCGACTCGGTCGCAGCACAAGGGCAGACGTTTAAAACGGCGGGCCAAAAGTGCTTTGAGGATTCGTTTTTCCAGATAGCAGGCGGCAAAGCCATAGTCAGTATCGTAGCGGCAAATCCGGACGGCACGTGCAAGACGGGCGCAGGAGAAAGCGGCTACAAAAGCCTTGGCAGCGGCAGATACGCGCTAGATAACGATGCGGGCGAATTTAGGCTAAAAAACGGCTCGCTCGAATACGAACAAAGCGCGGGCGGCATCTTGTTTACCTTTAAAAAAAGCCGCGCGGCGCAGGCTAGCTCAAATCAGGCGCAAGCCAAATCAAGCTCAAATTTAGAGCCCGAAAAAGACCCTAGCGTCAAGCATAGCGACGCGGGAGCGAGCAAAAAAGGCACGGGCGTGTTTGCAGGCAAGTGGTTCTTCATAAACACCAATACCGACATATCCTTTTATCTGCGCGACGACGGCACTTACGCGAGCCGTTTAGAAAAGCCCGACTGGCGCACGCGCATCGACGGCACGTATAAAAAAGACGGCAAAAAAATCGTACGAACCGCCAACGACGGCGAGCAAAGCACATATAGCTGCGAGAATGCGGACTGCACGTTTTTGTGGAGCGACGGCGGATACCATCTCTTTAACGCTCAAATCTTAAATGAGGTGCCAAAGGGCAGCTACTCATTCACCGCCGTTGGCTCCATGTCCGTCTATAACGCCTCGGGCGGCACGGATATCGTGGGCGGCGGCGCGAGCGGGTACTATGACTTCGACGGCAAAGGCCGCTTCAAGGACGGCAGTTGGGCCTACTCCTCCGCCGCCATGAGCAATGTGGGCGGCGGCGGAACAAGATCTAGCAGTAGCGCGGGCTCATATACGCTAGACGCGGGCGAGCTCACGCTCAGATACGACGACGGACGGACGCAGCGTCATAGCTTTTTTTATATCCCGCCTACTAGCGAAGGCAAGGCAGGTGGAGCGGTCATCGACGGCGTGATACATTTTTTGGACGAATAGCAACCCATCGGCGTAAAACCAGGGCAAATTTGAGAACAAAAAGCCCAAGGCAAAACCGCCGCAGACGGCTTAAAAATTTACGAAAGGAAAAATATGGCTAAATTTAAATTTTTCGCAATCCTCGCGGCGCTTTGCCTCGGGTTAAATTTAAGCGCTAGCGAGCTAGAGGGCAGATGGAGTATCGTTTCGGTTACGGCGCAGGGACAGACGTTTAAAACGGCCGGACAAAAGTGCCTTGAAG
>CAURKE010000216.1:0-2611 GCA_963525055.1 uncultured Campylobacter sp.
AAAAAGCACGCTAAATTTTTCAAATGAAAACTCTAGCGCAAATTTTATTTTTCTCGGCTCTGGCGGCGATGCTGGGCGGCTGCGTGTTTTTAAACGACCGCGGCGTGACGACGAAGTACTACAACGAGTGCAAGGAGTACTACGACGCGACGGGCGTCTATCACAAAGAGTGCCCTAAAAACATCATCGACTGGACGGAGTGATGAGCTTAGAAGCGGCTAGAACGGCGAAGGCTAGGGAGCTGGCGGGCAAAACCTACGCGCCTTTGATGCGGGAGGTAGAGGAGCTGGCGGCTAAGTTTAAGGATCGCAAATTTGAGCTCAAATTTGACGATGTAGTCGAGATAAACGCAAATTTAAATCCAGCCCAGCGCGAAGAGACGCTACAGATGGCGCTAAATTTACGCTCGTGGCGCAAAGGGCCGTTTAAGATAGACGATATATTTATCGACAGCGAGTGGAGGAGTTTTGTCAAATTTAACCTACTCGCGCCGCACATGGATCTAGCGGACAAGGTTGTGGGCGATATCGGCTGCAACAACGGCTACTATCTCTTTCGTATGTTGCCCCAGCGCCCAAAAAAACTGATCGGCTTTGATCCCGGCGTTATGAGCTTTTTGCAGTTTAAATTTATCGACGCGTTTGCGCGCTCGGGCATAGAGTACGAGCTGTTAGGCGTCGAGCATCTGCCGCACTACGGCGTCAAATTTGACGCGCTCTTTTGTCTGGGCGTACTCTATCACAGAAGCGATCCCGTGCGTACGCTAAAAGAGCTAAAAGGCGCGCTAAATGCGGGCGGCGAGCTCTTTTTGGACACGATGTATCTTGATATGCAGGGCGATTTTGCCCTGAGTCCGAAAAATACATACTCAAAGATACCAAACATCTACTTCGTGCCGACTATTAGCGCGCTTTTAAACTGGTGCGAGAGGGCGAATTTTAAAGACGCGCAAATTTTAGCCACAAAGCCCACAGACGCGCACGAGCAGCGAAAAACCGAGTGGATCTTGGGGCAGAGCCTAGGCGATTTCCTCGATCCCGCAGACCCTACGCGCACGGTCGAGGGCTATCCCGCGCCAAAACGGGTCTATCTAAAACTAAGCGTATAAAAAGGTGAAAAATGGACGAAAATATCTACGACGACAACAGTAGCGACGGGGTCGTACTACCCGAGGACGAAAATCCGTTTCGCAACGAGCTAAAAACCTCGCCGAATATAAAAATCGGCCTAAGCGGCGCCGTGACGCAGCTCGAGCCAAATCACGCCAAAACGCGTTTTTTCGCCACTGGCGATATGGTCGCCGATAGCGAGGGGCTTATACACAGCGGGTTTGTTTTCTCTGCGGCTAGCTACGCGGCGATGGCAGCGGTCAATGAGACTTTTAGCGTCGTTATCGGAGCTAAGATACATTCTTTTGCCCCAACCAAGCTAAACGAAGCAATCGAATTCGACGCGCGCTCGCACTTTAACGAGAGCAAGAAACGCGAGGTGCGAGTAACCGGCACGACGAACGATATAAAGGTATTTGAGGGGACTTTTCAGGTTGTGATTTTAGAGGATCATATCTTTAAAATTTACAAAACGAACCTCCAAAAACAAGCCGCGCAAAGACGAAACGAAGAAAAACGTAAAGAAGAGGCGAAACAAAACGCGTAAGCTCGGTCAAATTTGATGAAATTTGAGCGGCGCGGTAAATTTGGCGCCGATTTTGCGTTTTAATTTTATTTTGCGCCGTATTTTTGGACGATATTTTGGCAAAACCTGCATAAATTTAACGCCAAATTCGCTGCCGTCAAATTTACCTTTTAAAATTTGGCGCGGTTATTTTGAAATTTTAAAAGATCAAATTTGGCCCGTTAAAATCTCATCTCCCTACCGATCATATTTATCCAAAAGTCTAAATTTGCTCGCTCGGCTTTTAGCGTCGTTTTGTCGCCGTGACCTGGATACAGTATAAAATCGCCTTGCAAATTTTTACATTTTAGCAAGCTTTGGCGCATATCTTCAGCGTTTGAAAACGGAAAATCATAGCGCCCGATCGAGCCTCTAAACAAAAAATCCCCGCTAAAGATAACGTCGTCCACGCGCACCATACAGCATCCTGGCGTATGCCCAGGAAAGTGCATAAATTCGATCTCAAAGTCCTCTATGTTAAATTTAACATCCTCAAATTTCGCTCCGCCCACACAGATCGCGTCATACATCGGCTGCTGACCCGCATCCCAAAGATCGTCGTGAAGCATGAAATTATCGTCTTTATGGATGTAGACCGGAACATTAAAAAAATTTTTTAAGCTAACATTGTCAAGAACGTGATCGGAGTGTCCGTGAGTGTTTATGATAGTGAGTGGTACGTGTGAATTTTTTACGACAAAATCATATGAATCTTGACCTGGATCAATAATAATCTCGCGCCCATTTTTGGATATTACATAGCAGTTGGTTTGATAATCTCCGCATGGTTTTGAAAAAATTTTCACGTTTGTCCTTTTATAAAATTTAATTAAAATAAATTGTATATTTTTTAAGCTTAAAAGTTAAATTTTATAAAAAAATTGTATAATATTTTAGAATTTAAATTTATCGGTGATAATCGTTATGAAAAATTATT
>CAURKE010000217.1:0-2611 GCA_963525055.1 uncultured Campylobacter sp.
CCATCATATCGACCGCCGCGCTTATATCAAAACTATGCTCGGTTGCCATTTTTATCCTTTCAAAAATTCTTTTATATTTTCCGCGATCATCGCTACGAGCCGCTGCCTAGCCTCAAAGCTCGCCCACGCTACGTGCGGAGTGAGTATCAAATTTTCCTTGTTTTCGATACGAAGCAGCGGATGATCCGCGCGCATAGGCTCGGTCTCTAGCACATCCGAGGCAAAGCGCAAATTTCGCTCGTCTATCGCGCGGGCTACGGCGTTTTCGTCCACGATACCGCCGCGTCCGAAGTTCATCAAAATCACGCCCTCTTTCATCAAATTTAACTCCCGCTCGCCGATCAAATTTCGCGTTTTTTCGTTTAGCGGAGCGTGGATGCTCACGATGTCGCAGCCGCTTAAAAGCTCGTCTAAATTTTGCCTTTTAAACTCCGCGTTTGCGTTTGCGCCGCTAGTGGAGTAGTAGCTCACCCTCGCACCAAATGCCGCCGCCATGCGCGCCACGCCTCTGCCGATCTCACCAAGGCCGATGACGCCAAAGATTTTGCCCGCTATCTCGCCGATACTGCGGTCTAGATTCGTAAAAATTTCGCTCTTCGCCCACTCGCCGCTTTGCGCGTAGTTATCGTAAAATTTGATGCGATTTGTTAGCGCGAAAAGGCAAGCAAACGTATGCTGCACGACGCTAGCCGTCGAGTAACCCGCGACGTTTTTTACCGCGATGCCTTTTACTGCGGCGTAGGCGAGATCGACGTTGTTCATACCCGTCGCACTAATGCAGATTAGCTTTAAATTTGACGCGTCCATCGTCTCTTTGTCGATCACGACTTTGTTCGTGATGACGACATCCGCGCCCTTTAGCCGCTCTATGCGCTCGGCCGCGGCGGTCGTCTCAAAGCTAACAAACTCGCCAAACTGCCTAAAAACGTCCAAATTTACGTCGCTTCCAAGCGTCGCGGCATCGAGGCAGACTATTTTCATTTTGCGTCCTTATTTGATAAAATGACCTACAAATTTGGAGTAGTTATCTAAAATTTCGCCGCCCCTGCGGTATCCCAGCGCGCACGCCTCGTAGGCGAAAAACACGCCGGCTTGGTAGCTATTGTTGGCGGCGTCTTTGTTAAATTCGTAAAATTCCTGATAGATCGCGCGGTTTTGACCGTAGTCGCCGCCGTTTTGCGAGCTAATGCTACCGTCGGCCTCGATCACGCTCACATTCGCGCCCTCTCGGCCGAAAACAGGCTTTTTCACGTACTTTTTGCCCGCAATCGGCTTGTCGCTAGCTTGCAATAAAAGCGGGTGATTCGGATATAAATCCCAAAGAATTTTTAATATGCCTTTGCTTTGGAAAAGCAGCGTGTATGCGGGATTTAGGATGATGGCTTTTTGATTTTGGACGATATTTTTTAGGATGATGGCTAGCTCGCCTTCCTCTACGGCGATGTCCTCCCACGGCACGAGCTTAAACCAGTACTCGTAGTTTTCGCCGTCAAAAAACACCCCCTCCTCGTCGTTAAATACGACCTCATCGACGTAGGCAAACGCCGTGTGAAAGCCCGCCTCCTCGGCGATGTACTGCAGTAGTTTCACAGTTTGTTCGTCCTCGCTACTACCGGCCACCGAGCTAAATAAAATTTTCCAGCCCTCGTAGTGCTCGTTAAAGCTCTCAGTCTCCTCATCTAGCGTCACTAGGCGTTTGAAATTTTGCTTTAGCGCGTCATAAAGGTCGTTAAACTGCGCGCTCTCGTCCATGCGGTTAAATTTGAGCGCCGCCCACTGGATGATCGCCGTCTCAAACACGGCCGTCGGGGTGTCGGCGTTAAATTCGATGAGTTTTATCGGTTTGCCATCCAGCCCGCCAGCTAAATCAAATCTACCGTAAAGGTGCCAGTGCACGTCGTTTTCCCAGCTTTCGCGCACTAGATCTACGAGGTTAAACGGGATGCCGACCTCATGGTAGAGGTTGTTGTCGATGACGTGTTGGGCGGCTGCGACGAACATATCGTATAGCTCGTTTGCGGCGTTGTAATACGCCTCTGCCTGCGCCTCGCTAACCTCGACTAGCTCGTCTGCTACGTAGTCGCTGCCGTCTGGATCGGTGTGCCACGTAAAGCCGATCTCGCTTAAAAATTCGTTATTTAGCGGGTTGATTTTTTTTAAATTTATCATTTTCAGCCTCCAAAACTCGAGCTTTGGCTTGAGCTAGACTTCGAGCTTGATCCGCCGAAAAATCCGCTCTTTCCGCCGCTTGATTTACCCGCCGAGCTCGTTGCTTTGGCTTTGTTAAAGCTATCGACGCTTCTTGAATACGCGCTTGGGTTTTTATACGCGCTTTGGCGCTGCGACTGATAGCCCGGGTTGTTAAATAGCTTGTTACCGATCCAGCTACCGATGATCGCGCCCGCAGCCGATGCTAAAAGCGCTTCGCCCATACTCATGCCGCCGCTTGAAAGTTGCGCATTTTGAGCGTTTGGATTCGTCAAATTTGACGTTCCGGCGTCGATTTTAGCGTTTTCCTCGGCGATTAGCTTATCCATCTCCTCTTTGCTCAGCACGCGCTCGGTGCCGTTGATGTCCTTTAGCACGACGCGAGTTTCGCTGCTTGGATACT
>CAURKE010000218.1:0-2611 GCA_963525055.1 uncultured Campylobacter sp.
AGCTGTCGTATTCGGCGATATAGATCGGTTGTTTGTAGTAAAATCCATCGTTTTTACCGTAACCAAACTCCGGCGGCAAAAGCCCGGTACGTCTGCGAGTATCGGTTGAAAAGCCAAAATACGGAAGATAAAACACGGGGACGTTTCCGACGTAAAATACGGGGTTAAATAGATGTAAAAATTTACTCTCGCGGTTTAGCTTGCCGCTGCTAAATTTAATCTTCCAGTCCGGGTCCTGGACGTTGCAGCTTGACACGACCGCGCCGTTTACTCTGTAAAATTTGGACGTACTGTTACTCTCATCGCTTTGCATCCACACTTCCATATCGCGGTTCATCATAAATAGCGTCTCGTAGTTGCTATCTTTGCTATTTAGATCGATCTTCGCGTACGAACAGCGCGAGATTTCATCTTTATTTCTTATCAAATTTACGTTACCGAAAAGCTCCAAAATCTCTTTTTGCTGATCGTAAACGGCTCTATCCGCGCTCATCAAATAATCTTGAGAATAAACAAGCACGTTTTTATCCGCCGTAACAACGCCGTCGTCGCGCTTTACGTCATCGGCTAAAAGCTCGAAATTTTGAACGGCATAGCAACTAAAAGCCCCGAAAATAAGCGTCAAAAAAATTCTAGTAAACATTGATAACTACCGTTTTCGCGGCCTTATCTTGCCACGTTTGAAATAATGGATTTGAAAACGCCCAAGCAAACCCTAGGAAAAACGCGTTTTCGCTGATAATGCGCACCAAAGAGCGGGTGAGAGAATTTAGCAAGCCCGGCTTATCGAGCAGATCGATATCCACGCACACGATCTTCATCGCGACCTTGCCGATACTAGCGCCGCAATACCACGTAAAAAACGTCTGGTAAATAACCTCGAGCAAGACTATCTGAGGTATCATTTCCATAGCCAGAGCACTGATCTGCTCGTAGTCCAGTCCGTCAAATTTCTCGTAGTAAACGGCATAAAACAAAAACGAGATGAGAAATTTATCTATCCCCCACGCGACGGCTCTTTTGCCGACGCTAGCGAGCGTAATATTTTCGTTTTCGAGCTTGTCTATGACGCTCCTGTTCATTCGCGCCCTTTTAGCATTTGCCAGGCGATATCTTTTCGGTACTGCGCGCCGTCAAATTCTACGTTTTGGCAAAGCTCATAGGCCTTTTGTTGCGCTTGTTTTATGCTTTTGCCAAGCCCCACGCACACCAGCACTCGTCCGCCGTCGGCATATATCTCGCCGCCCTGTTCGCTCACGCCGGCAAATGCTATGTGCGAGTTTTCAGGCACGTTTTTTACGCTAATTTTGGCCCTAGGCGAGCTTGAAAAAGGATAATTTTTACTAGCCATCACGACCCCGACGGCAAATTCGTCTTTTAGCTTTACGGGTTTTAGATCGCCTTTCGCCGCATTTAGTAAAATTTCGCCCAGATCGCCATCGATCAGCGGCATTAGCACTTCACACTCAGGATCGCCGAAACGCACGTTAAACTCAAGTACGTACGGCACGCCCTTAACCACCATAAGCCCCACGAAAAGCACGCCGCAGAAAGGATTTCCCTCGGCTTTCATGCCTTTTAGAGTCGGTTTTACGACCTCTTCTTCGACCTGTTTTATTAGCTCGGGGCTTGCTAGCGGACTAGGAGCGTATGCGCCCATGCCGCCGGTATTTGGTCCCTCGTCGTTATCTTTTAGGCGCTTATGATCTTGCGCTACCGGCAAGCTAACGAAATTTTCGCCGTCGCAAATCGCAAAAAAGCTAAGCTCAAATCCGTCTAAAAACTCCTCCACGACCACGCGTTTACCCGCCTCGCCGAAGCTCTCTCCGCTTAGCATATCGCGAGCCGCGGCCTTTGCTTCCTCGCAGCTTTGCGCGATTATCACGCCTTTGCCCGCGCACAGTCCGTCGGCCTTAACGACGACCGGAGCGGTAAGAGAGTCGATAAATTTAGCCGCAGAATTGCAATCATCGGTATTTAGATAGGCCGCCGTTCGGATAGCATTTCTAGCCAAAAAGTCCTTCATAAACGCCTTACTACCCTCAAGCCTGGCCGCAGCCTTGCTCGGCCCGAAAATATTTAAATTTCGCGCCTTAAAGATATCCACGACGCCGTCGCTTAGCGGCGCCTCAGGACCCACGATCGTTAGTTCTATCTGCTCCGTCTCCGCAAATTCTGCGAGCTGATTATAGTCTTTGGGGTTTAGATTTGTGCCGAGTTTTGAGGTGGCTCCGTTGCCTGGAGCAAAGAAAAGCTCGTGTTTTCGGGATTCTTGAAGTTTTAGAGCTATGGAGTACTCGCGCCCGCCGCTTCCGATTATCAAAATTTTCATAATTTCTCCAAAAATAAAAACCCAAGTGAGCGGTGCGCATATAAGTGGCCCGAAAATTCAAAGCCAACCTTGCAAATAGACGGTTCCTTTAGGTCGCAACTTCTCGCGCTCGCACGCTCAAACGAAGCCACGTCACACAGTTCCGCACATCTTCGCCGATACTAATGTGTTGGACCCTGTAAAAATACGCTGCCAAATCACTCAGGCAAGGTTATTATATAAAATTTTAGCTTAAAGTAGCGTTTTTGCGAGGCTTACGCAGGCATTTATATTTTGCTG
>CAURKE010000219.1:0-2603 GCA_963525055.1 uncultured Campylobacter sp.
GTCACGTCGCGAGTTTTATCAAATTTTATCAGCGCGTCGACGCTTAAAAACTCGTCCGTACCGAAAATTTTCTTTAGATAGAGCGCTGCTTCGGGCGTTAGCGCTTTGACGTCGCTATGAGCCTTAAATCCGCTAAATAGCTCGGCAAATCCGTGCTTTAGCGTCGTTTTGGCTTCAAATTTGATCGGATCCTTACCGTCGGTGAGCTCAAGTTTTAGCACCGCACGCGAGCTAAACAGCCCTTTGTCGTAGTCGCTTTCTACCGCGTTTGCTTTTATATTAAAAAATCCAAGCTTGAGCGTCTCGCTAGTTAGCCTAGCTACACCCCTATCGTAGGACTCTTTGGCCTTAGTCGAGCCGTAAAACGCGACTCCAAAAACCGCGATCAAAACGACCGCGAGCGCAAATATAACCTTTTTCATTTTTTTCCTTGATTTTAAATTTTACTTCGTCGCCGCGATGAGCTCGATCTCGACTAGACCGCCTTTTGGCAGCGTTTTAACGGCGATCGTACTTCTAGCCGGATACGGCTCGCTAAAAAATTTAGCGTAGATTTCGTTTACCGCCGCAAAATCCTCGATATTGGCTAGAAAAATCGTCGTTTTTACCGCATTTTCAAAGCCAAGCCCCGCCTGTGCCAAAATCGCTTTTAAATTTAGCATCGATTGCTCAGCCTGAGCTCTCACGTCCTCGCCTGCAAATTTACCCTCCGCCGTAACGCCAAGTTGTCCTGAAATAAACAGAAATCCGTTTGCCTCGATCGCCTGCGAATACGGTCCGATCGCTTGTGGAGCGTCTTTTGTAGAGATAACCTTTTTCATTTTCGTCCTTTGTAAAATTTGGGCGCATATTACCCAATTTACGGCCAAAAAAGCAAATTTCGCTATAATTTCCAGCAAGAAAGGCACGAAAAATATGAAAATAACCCTTGCACCAAACGAGTTTTTGGATGGTTACGTTCTTGGCTGCGAATTTGCGCGAAATGCCGAAATTTCGGGCAATGCGTATCTGTTTTGGAGCGGCGCGATCTGCGCTAAATTTGAAAACTCGCGCATCGTTTTTCTGCATAAAAAATGCATTCCCGAGCGATTTAAGCAGGCCGCCGCGCGCTGTAGCAACCTAGCAGGACTCGTGCTCACGTCGGCATTTTGCTCGTTTACTACTCTAGCGCCCTCGCACCTCGTCGCCAAAAACGGCTCCAAACTCTACCCGCTTTTCGAGCTACGCGAAATTTGCGGGATAAAATTTATAAATTTAAAGAAATTTTACGACGACTTCGGACTTGACTACGACTACAGAATTTACATCGAAAAGTGCTCATTTTTCTCGCCTGCACCGCTTGAAAAGCGCATAAAGCTAACCGAGACGATGTGTCTTGGGTATTATTAAATTTGACTGCAAAACCCGCTCAAATTTAACTCTCAAAACGCTATAGCAAATTTGGATCACAAATTTAATCGCCACAGCATAAAATTTAATTTTCGTAACATTTTAGAAATCTGTTTACGTTTTTACTCATGTGTATTAAATTTTGGCAGCTTAAATTTTAAAATTAATCAAAAAGTATAATACAAAACTCTATAATCGGTAAATTTAAAACCGAAAGGAGAAAAAATGAAACTATTTTCAGCTCTAGCTCTATGCGCTGCGATGATGATCAGCGCGCAGGCTGCGGAAAAATATAAAATCAAGCTCGCCTCCACGTACGAGAGCAACGTGCCCGTACTAGGCGACGCCCCAAAGAAATTTAAAGAGCTCGTGGAAAAGATGAGCGACGGCCGTATCGAGGTTCGCGTCGACTATCCGTCCAAGCACAAGGCAGCGTTTGCGCTGCTTGATATGGTTAAAAGCGCCCAGTACGACGCGGCTTTCACCGCGAGCTACTTCTACAAGGGCAAGGATGCTAAGCTCATGCTCTTTACGACCGTACCTTTTGGTATGAACAAGGCTGAGCAAGACGCCTGGTACGCATATGGCGGAGGCAAGGAGCTCGCGCAAAAGGTCTTTAACGAGTACGGCATCGTGACCTTTCACGGCGGAAATTTCGGCATGCAAATGGGCGGCTGGTTTAAAAAAGAGATCAATAGCACGGACGATCTAAAGGGACTAAAACTGCGCATGACCGGGCTTGGCGGCGAGATAATGGCAAAGCTAGGCGTAAACATCAACACGATCCCGATCGGCGAGCTATACATGGCGATGGAGATGAACACGATCGACGCCGTCGAGTGGGTGTGCCCAGCGATCGATATAAATTTCGGCTTTCAAAAGGTGGCTAAATTTTACTATACAGGCTGGCAGGAGCCTGCGAGCGAAAATGAATTTTACATCAACAAAAAGCTCTGGGACAAGATACCGGCCGACCTCCAAGCTATCGTAGAAACCGCGACCAAGGCCGTAGCGGCAGATGTCTACGAGTCGGCGGTCTATCAAAACTCGCTAGTCCTTGATAAAATCAAAAGCGAGCACCCGGACGTAAAAATCGCCTCGTTTCCGCCCAAAATCATCGCCGCGCTGCGCAAAGCCACGGACGAGATCCTAGACGAGCTTTCGGCAAAGGACGCGACATTTAAGGAAATTTTGGACTCGCAAAAAGCCTTTAT
>CAURKE010000220.1:0-2602 GCA_963525055.1 uncultured Campylobacter sp.
ATCGCAAAGCTCGAGCATAATGCCGATATGAACTACATCATCGAGGCGGGTATTTTCGAGTTTCTCGCGCGCGTTGTGGTTACGGATATACGCCCCGATGTGTTTCATCAGATGCAAAAGACCAAAAACGAGCAGATAAACGCCTGGGTGCTAACGATCCTAGAAGGGCTCGTAAAAGACGTCGAGGGCGGTAAATTTTTAGAGCGGATGCGCCGCTATCTCACGCACAAAGACAAAGCTCACGCTAAAGAGCGCCTGATCCTAAAGGCTGCTAGCTACTTAGCTACTCGCTGGGAGTTTTCGATCGTTTATCAAACGAGCAAATTTTTAAGCGACATAGACGAGCTAAAAGCGCGCGTGGAGGAGGAGCTGGAGGATTACTACGAGCTAATAGGCGTGCGTAAAATCGTGATGAATCAAAAGCTAGCAAAGCTAGTCGATCTAGCCGGCAGACTGCGCTTTCAAAAGCGCTGGGCACAGACGCCTCGCATCCCTGAAACGGCGGTTTTAGGCCATATGCTAGTCGTGGCGATTTTGAGTTATTTTTATTCGCTTGAGGTTAAGGCCTGCAAATCAAGGCTAGAAAATAACTTCTTTTGTGCGCTCTTTCACGATCTGCCAGAGTCGCTAACGCGCGATATAATTAGCCCCGTAAAATACGGTATCGAAGGACTAAACGAGATAATCAGCGAATACGAAATGCGCCTGATAGACGAGAAAATTTTGCCTTTTGTACCTGAAAATTTTAGAGACGAGTTTAGCTACATTCTCGGTATCCGTATGGAAAACGGCAAATTTATCAAAAACGAATTTGAAAACAGGATCTGTGAGAAAAAGCCTCTGCATCACGAGGGCACGATGGAGAACGTAAACGAAGATAAATTTAACGCCATCGATGGCAAAGCGCTTAAATTTTGTGACAAGCTGGCGGCGTTTTTCGAGGCGGGGATCTCGATCAGCTACGGCGTAAAGTCAAACGAACTAACCGAAGGCTTTAATAATATGGATAAATTTTTCCAGAAAAATCAGAGCTTGGACGGAGTGAATTTTTTGAAAGTTTGTGATGATTTTAAGGAGCATTTTTCACTTTTACAGGTTTAAAAACCCTCTCTCAGATGACTGCGGCACACGCCTAGCCTAAGTGCTCTGCTGTGTCCCCACCCTGAAGCGGTGCTTAGAAGAGACATTGCACAGGTCTAAGAAAGGGCAAGAGCGATTTTACTCAAATTTTACTTAAATATATTTTAGGTGGCAACATGGGATTTGATATAAAATGTAAATTTTTGTCGTTGTTTAGGGAGTTTTTGGTCTATCATCACCGCTCGCTCGAGTTTCGCGCGAAGATATTTGCGGCTGTCATCTCGGCCAAACTCAATCCCGAAGAGGAAGATTTTGCAAATTTATACGATATCTCGAGCGAAATTTACGGCGGCGACGAGAACCGCAAACGCGTACTTATCGAAACCACCAGAGAATACGTCTCCCGTATCAAACGCAAAGACCCGATGACGCTTGATAGCTTGCTCTTAGCGATCGATCAGGCCATCAGAGCGAACAAAAACTACGCGCTAAAGATAGACTTCGAGCACCTACGCAGGCTCATCGACGCCGACGAATACGAAGGCCTCGTGCAACAGCGCGTGTATGATTTTTTGCTCTATGAGGTAAAAACATACGCGCCAAACAGATAAAACGTTAAATTCGAAGGTTAAATTTTGCCTATTTTTGCTGCTTTTTTGCGGTATTTTTTGTTATGAATTCGATTTTTTGGGAGGCGATACGCTTGATGAGGGCATTTACAAAGAGGTCGATATGTCGGAGGCTGGCAGCGCGACCGATATAAATTTCACCGTTAAAAAAGCAGGTATCTACGAGATAAGTTTCATCTACGCGCAAGATCCGCAAAAGCAAAAAGAGGAAGAAAAGCTTAGCGAGGAGGCCTTCCCGGGATACGGCAGCGACGAGTTTACGAAGTGGTTTTGCCAGAAAACTACAGCTGCTAAGCTAGCTGGCTACTACGGTTATACGATGCAAGGCGTCCCCTAGCCCATGGGCGCAAGCTATGAGAAAAAATCGGCCTGTGCGGGCGAAAATATTGCTAAAAGTTATGCCTAAATCTCTACAAAACCGCAAAATAAACTACTTAAAAGTCGGCGAGGCGAACGATCTAAAACAAAATTTAAGCGTCCTAACCCAAACCTTTAATCCATCAAAATACGGCGCTACTTCATGTTACAGCGCGCCAAACGGAGGCTTTGCGCACGATAAAGTTTTGCTCCGCGCAGAGCTCGAAAAAGACGAATATAGCGTAAAAGTACAGGCTCTAAGCGACGTACCCGAGCTAAAAAAGATCGTGACGTTTATTAAAATTAGCAGATATCACAACTGGAAGTGATGATTTGCGAGATTTTGAGCGCCAAATTTGACTAAATTTACTAAAAATTTCTAAGCCCTATTTCTAAATTAGAACGGATCAAATTTGGATCAAATTTAGCCTTCGCCTGCGTCAAATTTTCAAAATTTTCGCCTGTATCGAGGAAATTTTGTAGATAGTAAACGCCTCTGTATCCGTGCTCGTATAAAATCTCGCTCATAGCAGAGA
>CAURKE010000221.1:0-2589 GCA_963525055.1 uncultured Campylobacter sp.
GCGATTTTGGAGCTTAAATTTACGCTGATCCAGTGCTTTTTATTCATGTGATAGGCGGGCAAAATTTGATCGCCGTCGCGCAAAATCGCCGCGAGATCGGGCTTGCATTTTAGATTTAGAATTTCTAGCTCCTCTGCGCTTTTAAGCCCCAGCTTGCCGCCGTCCACGCGCATAAAAACGGCGAACCATTTTTGGTTTTTCGCGTGACGAAATACGGCAAACTCGGGGTGTTTGTCAAATATCGGCTCGCCCTGAAAGCCAAATTTATCCTCGATGTAGCTAAAAACTCGCTTCTGCGCGAACATCACTTGCCTCCTTTGCAAAAGCAGGCGTCCAGATGATCGTCCACGACGCCCGCGCTTTGCAAAAACGCATAGACGCTCGTGGGCCCCAGAAATTTAAACCCGCGCTTTTTCATCTCTTTTGCGACGAAGTCCGCAAGCGGCGTGGTGGCGGGGATCTGCTTTATGTTTTCATAGTGATTTATGATAGGCTTGCCGTCAAATTTCGGGTCAAATTTAGGTAAAAGATAACCCCAAAGATAGTCGTAAAAGCTACCAAACTCGCCCACGACGGCAAGGAATGCGCGGGCGTTTGCGGCAAGCGAGTTTAGCTTTAGGCGGTTTCTGATGAGCGCTGGATTTTGCATAAATTTTGCCGTCTGCTCCTCGCCGTAGAGCGAAATTTTACGCGCGTCAAATCCGTCAAATGCCGCTCGCATCGCCTCGCGCTTAAGCAGCACCGCATGCCACGATATGCCCGCCTGAAAGCCCTCGAACACGATGAGCTCGAAAAATTTCGCATCGTCTTTTATGAGTTTGCCCCACTCCTCGTCGTGATATACGCGCTCCAGCTCGCTTTTCTCCGCCCAGTCGCAGCGGATTTTAGTTTTTTGAGTGTTTTGCAAATTTAGCTCCTCGTTCGTACAAATTTGAGAGATTGTAGCGAAATTTGGGTTAAGTAGGAGGATGGCTATGTTAAATTTTGGTAAATTTTATGCTTTAAATTTAAAAGTATCGCAAGCCGAATTCTCGAATTTAATCTTAAATTTAACCCGCGATACGAAATAAGATTTTCAAGTATTTCGAGGCGATTTTGGGGTTGTGCGGCTAAAATTTTGCGCAGGCTAGACTTCTGCTTGCAGTTGCGAGCAACGCGAAGCAAAAATTAGTCTGCCAAGCAAAATTTTAGCAAGTTCCGCAAAAAGCGTCCGAAAGACGCCGTAAATTAGCCTATATTCTCACCCGCTATCATACCAAACGTTAAGCAGTCTGCGATCGCGACGCTACCTAAGCGGCTGGCTCCGTGTACGCCGCCCGTGATCTCGCCTGCGGCAAATAATCTAGGAATAGGCATCTCTGTTTGTAAAGAGATGACCTGAGCTTTGGTATTGATATCGATACCGCCCATAGTGTGGTGAAGTTTTGGCGTACCACGCATAGCGTAGAAAGGTGGTTTGGAGATATCTACGCCGTTTGTAGTGGTTTTATCCATAGGTTTGCCAAAGTCTTCGTCTTTACCTGATTTAACGAAGCTATTATATCTCTCGACTGTCTTTTTTAGCTCTGCAGCAGGGATTTTATAAGCTGCGGCTAGCTCGTCTAGGGTTTCAAATTTCTTTAGTACGCCAGATTCCAGTGGTTTAGTGTAGTGTTCAGGTATGACCATATTTTTTACGCCCTCGGCGTCGCAGAAGTTGATCGGATAGATATCGGCTTTTGCGTCGATTACTTTAAACATAGCCTGAGAGCGAGTGCGGCGGTCTGCTAGCTCGTTCATATAGCGTTTGCCGGTTCTTGGATCGACTGAAATTCCGTAGCGGAAGCTTCCGTTTACGTTAAACATAGAGCCTACGCCAAAGCCTTTTTCATCAGGGCATGCCCATGGGCCGAATTGTATCCAGCTTAGCTGAACAGGAGTTGCGCCGATCCTAAATGCCTCTTTCATAGCGCCGGCTGTTGCGCCCGGGTGGTTGGTGCTATCTGTGGTTGGCAAGATAGACGGATCTTGGACTTGTCTAAAGAATACGTCGCGGCAAAATCCGCCCGCTGCTAGTACTACGCCTTTTTTAGCTTTTATAACTTTTTTAGTTCCCGTAGTGTTTTCGGCGTCGTCTTTTTGGCTCTTTGGATCAAATTTATAATCCTCTCTGATGATCACGCCGTCTACGCCGCCGTCTTCGCCGAGTACAAACTCGTCAAATTTAGCTCTTTGTCTTAGCTCGCAGCCTTGTAGGTTTTTAAAGTATTCTACCATCGGCTGAACGATACCTGAGCCTGAGCCGTTAGCTGTTTGAAGCGATCTAGGTACGCTGTGTCCGCCTGCGTGAGTAACTTTATCTATGTATTTAGCGCCGCATTTTAGAGTTAGTTTATATGCGTCTTGCGCGCGAGTAGCGATAGTGTCGATTAGATCTACGTGGTTTAGGCCGCGGCCGGCTTTTAGGCAGTCTTTGATAAATAGCTCGTTGCTATCTTTGATGCCTTCTGCTTTTTGTTTGTCGCTGTTTGGAACGGCGAAAATTCCGCCGTTAATAACGGAGTTACCGCCGACGCGTCCCATCTTTTCTAGGATTAGGACTTTGTTGCC
>CAURKE010000222.1:0-2570 GCA_963525055.1 uncultured Campylobacter sp.
TTACCGGCGTCGCAGGCGCGCTAAATCCAAATTTGAAAATCGGCGATATGCTTTATGCGACTAGCCTCGTGCAGCACGACGTCGATATCACGGCGTTTGGACATCCTCACGGCTACGTGCCCGAGACCAGCATATTTATCAAAAGTGACGACGCACTAAACGCGTTAGCCTCTAGTGTCGCGGCCGAAAAAGGCATCGAGCTAAAAGGCGGTATCATAGCCACGGGCGATCAGTTTATATGCGACAACGCGAAAAAAGAGTGGCTCAAAGCAACTTTTAAAGCCGATGCGGCCGAGATGGAAGGCGCTAGCGTGGCGCTAGTTTGCGAGAGTCTGGGTGTGCCGTTTTTCGTGCTTCGCGCCATCAGCGACGAGGCGGGCGGTAGCGCGGAGTTTGACTTCGATAAATTTTTACAAGACTCGGCAAACGTCAGCGCGCAGTTTATGCTCGCTATGATCGAGCGGCTATGATAGAGCTTAGCAAGCGGCTGCTGCGCCAAGTCGGGCAGACCAACGCCAGATACCGCATGGTGCGCGGCGGGGATAAAATTCTGCTCGGTCTTAGCGGCGGCAAGGACAGCCTCGCGCTCGCGCACGTGCTAAAACACATGCAAAACGTCACGCCCGAAAAATTTGAGTTTAAGGCCGTGACGCTAAGCTACGGCATGGGCGAGGACTATGCCTATCTCACGTGCCATTGCGCCGAGCACGGCATCGAGCACGACGTGATCGACAGCTCGATATTCGAGATATCCAAGGATAAGATCCGCAAAAACTCCAGCTTTTGCAGCTTTTTCTCGCGTATGAGGCGCGGCTATCTCTATACCTACGCGCTTGAGCACGGCTTTAACAAGCTCGCCATCGCCCACCACCTCGACGACGCGGTCGAGAGCTTTTTTATGAATTTTACTTATAACGGCGCGTTACGAACGCTTGCTCCAAAATACGTCGCTGCAAACGGTATTGAGGTTATCAGGCCGTTTATATTCGTGCGCGAGCGACAGCTACGCGAGAACGCCGTGCGAAACGGGCTTACCGTCATCTGCGACGAGGCGTGTCCTGCGATGCGATTTGATATCAAGATGCCTCACGCTAGAGCCGAAACTAAGGAGCTTTTGGCAAATTTAGAAAAGCAAAATCCAAAGCTTTTCGTCTCGCTAAAGGCCGCTTTTGAAAATATCCACAACGATACGTTCTTCGCCGCTGGGGCGCAAAATTTGACCGATGAGGAGTGAGGACTCGTCAAATTTAGCTTAAATTTGACCGCTTCTTCGGTCAAAATTTTACTTTTGCCGGTCTGGTTTCTCCTTGCTCCTACCGCGCCATAAGCGATCTATCATCGTCGCTCTGCGGCATCTTTGCTCCTTAATTTTTGGATTAGTTTATTGGATATTAGCTTTTCTTTGTCTTGACTACTTATGTCGGCGCCAATATAGATCACCTTAGCGGGGTTATTTTTATGCGCTTCTAAAAACCGCAGTACATTCTCTCGCCTTTCTTCTTCATTTGTCCATTTTACAAAAGATTCGGTATCTTTAAATGTAGCATTTTCGTCCAAACAATGCTTAGAGTAAAAATTTATCGTATCGTCAAATCTTTTTATTTGTTCGAGATTTGGCGGCTTTGGTTTGTATTGCAAAAGACCGTCTTCATATAGTAGCGAATAAGGAGCATATTTGTATTTATCATACTTTTTCTTTATCTTTTCTTCGGACTCTTCGTCTCTGCCTTGATTCATTTTATAGATATAGCCTTCCTTTGCCGTAGTAAAAACTCCAACTTTATCGTGACACTTTTTATACGCCTCTTTCAGCTCCTCGCTAGTAGGTTGCCCCGAAACGTTGTTGTCTAGTAGTAAATTTAGCATAGGTTCGTAGTTTGGTATTATGCTCAGTCTGTCAAAGCAGTCAAATTCTTCATATCTTTGGGCATTAAATTTACATTCGGGCTTATATCCCAGCTCAAAAAACATTTTTGAAATTTCCAGTAGATTATTGGATATGACGTAGTGAAATGGTTCTACTGCGTCCTTTGAGTCGATATCCATAAAACCGTAATTTATATGTACGTCGTCTTTATCTATCACTATACTATCTATCAAGGCATATACTGCGTGGGTTAGATAAAACTGCACCGCCTTGACTTCCTCAAGCCTTACTCCGCTATCAAGCAGCAGCTTAACGGTCTTTGTCGAGTTGTTTTCTATGGCGTAGGCCAGGGGCGAGAGTTTGTAGTTATCTTTCGCATGAGCGTTTGCGCCCATCTCCATGAGTCTTTTTGCCGTGGTTTCGTCGTCGTAAAAGCTAGCGTACATCAGCGGCGTCGTGTTTGCCTTCATCTTTACGTCGGCGCTAAGCCCGTTTCTTGTCATAAAATTTAAAATCTTATCCGTATCTTTTAGCCTCAGTAAATTTCTTAAAGCGCTAAGAGTGGCGTTGTTTTCCTCGTATTCGTCTATATCCCAGTATCTAAAAGCAAAGTCGTCTATCTCCTCTTGCGTTACGTATTTGGCTAGTTCGGAGTTTGGGTCTATTTTAGTATCGGGAGTGACGGTAAAATGAGTAGGGCGAG
>CAURKE010000223.1:0-2552 GCA_963525055.1 uncultured Campylobacter sp.
AGCCTTACGAAAAATCTATCTATAAACTGAAGCGACAAAAGCACGATAATAGGCGCTATATCTATACCGCCAAAAACCGTCGGTATCACGCGGCGGATAGCGGCATAGACGGGCTCGGTGAGGCGGTAGAGCAGCTGCACGATAGGATTATAGGGATCAGGGCGCACCCAGCTTATGATCGCTGCGCCTATGATGATCCACGTGTAGGCGCTGATAACGATATGCAGAATACTGCCGACTGCTTCTAAAAATACCGAAAATATCATCGTAAAATTTCCTTTAGATACGGTTTGATGAGCGGATATAGCTCGCTAAGCTCAGGACCGTGTTCGGCGCCCGTGAGCAAAATCCTAAGCGGCATAAAAAAGCCTTTGCCCTTTAGTCCCGTGGCATCCATGAGAGCCTTTTTTAGCTCGTTAAATTCGCCAAATTCGCTCAAATTTAACGAAGTTGCGGCGGCTTTTATAGCCTCGCAGCCCGACTTAAACTCATCAGGGATAAATTTGGTCGCAAAGATCGCATCGACCTTGGCTTTTATCTCGGTTAGCAGGCTGCTTTCTTGAGTATAAAATCTAGCAAGCGGGGCAAATTCGGGCTTTATGCCCATTAGCGCGGCCAGCCTTGCATCGCTTGCTCTTTTGATGTGTTCGCGGTTGATGTGCTCAAGCTGCTTGACGTCAAATTTAGCCGGAGACGCCGAAACCTTCGAGATATCAAACCACTGCGCGGCTTCTTCTATCGTAAAGATTTCAACCGGCGCCTTGTAGCCTAGCGAGACGATGTAGTTTGCGATGGCTTCTGGCATAAAGCCTTGCGAGAGCAGCCATTTTACGCTACTTTCGTTCTCGCGTTTGCTCATTTTTTTGCCCTCGACGTTTAAGATGATAGGCAGGTGGGCGTAGTTTATCTTTTGCGTATAGCCTAGGCCTTCGCGGATAAGGTCTTGTTTTGGCGTGTTGCTGACGTGATCCTCGCCGCGAATCACGAAGGTAACGCCCTCTAGCATATCATCGACCGCGCAGGCGAAGTTATAAGTCGGCGTAAAATCAGCCCGCATGATCACAAAGCTATCGACGTTTTCAGGCTCAAAGCTGATCTCGCCCTTTATCGCGTCTTTAAACTTCATCGTGTCTAACGGCTTTTTCATGCGCACGACGAAAGGTTTTTGATTATTTAGCACTTCGTTGTCGCTTAGATGCTCGCACGTCCCGTCGTAGCGGTAGGCTTCGCCTCTAGCCTTGGCGGCTTCTTTTTTAGCCTCCAGCTCGCTTTCGGTGCAAAAGCACGAAAACGCCTTTTTATCTATCAAAAGCTTTGCCGCAAATTCACGATGAAATTTCAAATTTTTACTTTGATAATAAAGCGTGTCCCATTTTATACCGAAAAGCTCTAAAATTTCTAAAATTTCCTTATCTTTTCCGGGGATGTTGCGCTCCTTGTCGGTATCCTCGATGCGGATGATAAAGCCGCTTTTATCCTGAAGCGAGCAGACGTAGTTCAGGATCGCAACCCTCAAATTTCCTAGATGCATATCGCCTGTTGGCGACGGCGCAAAACGATACATTTTTGTTTCCTTATTTATTTTTAGGGGCGATTATAGCATTTTAAGCATTTAACTTGGCTTTTTTATCTTTTGTGAAGCTAAAATAAATATAATTGATATCTAATTTTAAAATGCAAAGGAAAAACATGAGTTTTGTTAAGGAATTTAAAGAATTCGCGATGCGCGGCAACGTCATCGACATGGCCGTGGGTGTCGTGATCGGAGGCGCCTTTGGCAAGATCGTTAGCTCGCTAGTGGGCGACGTGATCATGCCAATCGTAGGCGTACTAACGGGCGGCGTAAATTTTACGGATTTAAAATTTACGCTAAAAGACGCGGTCGGCGACACGGCTGCCGTAACCGTAAACTACGGCTCGTTTATACAAACGATGGTCGATTTTACGATTATCGCGTTTTGTATTTTCTGCGTCGTTAAGGCTATAAATTCGCTCAAAAAACCAAAAGTCGAGGAGCCAAAAGCCCAAGAGCCTGCGCCGGTACCTGAGGACGTCGCGCTTCTAACCGAGATCAGAGATCTTTTAAAAAATAAATAAGAACGGCAAATGCTAGAACAAATCCCGTTTTTTCAGGGGCTAAACGAAGCCGAGCTAAAAAGGCTAGAAGATATCAGCATCCTAAAAAAGTATAAAAAGGGCGAGTTTTTATTTATGGAGGGCGAGGAGTCAAAGTGGCTCCACCTCCTCATAAAAGGCTCTCTCAAGCTCTATAAAATCGGCCCTAAGGGCAAAGAGATTTTTATGCATCAGTTTAACGGGATTAGCTTCGTAGCCGAGCTTGCCAACTTTGAAAATATCAAATTTCCGGCGACGGCGATATTTTTAACAGGCGGCGAGGTGTTAAAAATCGACTACGATAAATTTTACGCCGAGTTTTTATCAAACCCGCGCGTATCGCTACAAATCATCAAATCGCTCTCGCAAAAGTTAAAAATCGCAAGCGAGCTGATACATCAAGAGCTCGTGCTAAACTCCGAGGCCAAGGTCGCGAG
>CAURKE010000224.1:0-2548 GCA_963525055.1 uncultured Campylobacter sp.
TAGCCTATGAAGCTGCGATCAAAAAGGCTCTGGGCGAGGTTAGAGACGCGCTAAACAACCGTAAAAACGCCAAACTAACGCTAAATCAGGTCAAAGAGCTCCTGCACTCGCAAGAAAAAATCTATAAGCTAGCCAAGGATCAGTTTGAAGAAGGCTATACGGGGCACCTGGAGCTACTCGACGCGCAGCGCAACCTACTCTCGGTTAGACTCCAAGATATTGCGGCAAATTTAAGCCTCATCGACTCGGTCGTGGACGTTTATAAGGCATTTGGCGGCGGATTTAAAGCCGAATAATTTTATTTTTTGGCGGAGATTCTCCGCCTCTTTCTTTTAAATTTTAGCTGTTGTTTCGGCTAAATTTTACTTGTTTTGCTTCAAATTTTGCGCTTGATTTTTCTATTGGCGTACGACGCAACCCTTAGATAAATTATTTGTATTCAAAGACGTAAATTTGTTTCAAATTTGAGCGACGCGCAAAGTCGGTCAAATTTACATCATTTTTTCCAGAGTACACATTTTGCGGATTTTACGAATTTGTCGCTTAAAATTTACGGTTTTTTAGCAATACTTGCAAGCAAGAAGGCAAATTGCGATCAAATTTGCAGACGTATTTCGAGATCAAATTTAGCGCAAACACCCGCCGCCAAATTTCATTTTTAATTTTAGCAAGAGACGCGAAAGTACCGCATTGGAGCAAAATCGGCCCAACTTAACGTTTTTGATGTTTTAACCACCAAGCGAAGTTTGCTTTTTACGACGATTTTGTAAATTTATGTTTTTAAATTTAACGTAGCTTAAAAAAACGGGTGCGAAAATTTGAAATTTACAAGTCAAAATTTGGCTAAATTTATGCCCTGCTTCGCAAAAATCATAAATTTGACTCAAATTTAGACGCGAAATTTTACTCTTTGCCCGTCAAAATTTGCACGATAGTTTCTGGTAAAATTTCATGCTCTATCGCGTGGATTTTTGCCTCAAATTCCTCAAGGCTCATCCTCGCACTCTTTTCGAACGCGCGCTGAGCGATGATCTTGCCACCGTCTAGCTCCTCGCTCGCCCAGTGCACGCTCACGCCGCCCACCTTCATGTCGCTATCAAAGCTCTCTTTTATCGCGTGCGCGCCCTTAAAAAGCGGTAGCAGCGACGGGTGCAAATTTATCGCGCGAATCTGCCTTGTAAAAACGGGCGTGAGGATACGCATAAAGCCTGCAAGCACCGTTAAATCGACGTTTGCGCGCTTTATTTGTGCTACGACTTCGGCGTCAAATTCCTCGCGCGATGCAAAATTAACGTGCTCGATGACGACGCTTTTTAGGCCGTATTTCGCGGCTTTTGCTATGCCGCCGGCGTTCGCTTTATTTGTTAGCGTTAGCGCGACTTCGATCTTTATTTCGCCAAAAATCTTGCCGTGCAGCCTCTCTAAAATCGCCTCTAAATTCGAGCCGCCGCCGCTAAATAAAACCGCTATTTTTTTCGTAAGCATTTGAGTCCTTTGATGACGTCCGCGGCCGTGAGCGCGTAGTCGTTGATTTTGATTTCGCGGGCGGCTAAAGCGTGAGCTAGCGTGCCCGAGATCGCGGCATTTAGCGGGTCGTAACCCTGCGCTAGCAGTCCCGCGACGATACCGCTTAGCGCGTCTCCGCTACCGCCTTTTGCGAGCGCGGCGCTGCCCTGCGTCATGACGTAAACCTTGCCGCCTTGCGCGATTAGCGTATTTGCGCCTTTTAAAACAAGCACGCATTTAAAATTTTGGCTAAAAATTTGAGCGAGTTTAAAGCGGTTTTTTTGTACTTCGCCAGCGTCAAATTTGCCCAGATTTGCAAGCTCTAGCAGGCTCGCAAACTCTTTTGGGTGCGGCGTTATCACGACTTTTTCGCTGCTTAAAAGCTCAAGCGTGCGCGGCTCGTAGCAAAGATCGGCGTCGATAACGAGCGCGTCTTTTGTTTTTAGCTCGCTAAAAAGCTCGCTCTTTTGCGCCTCATCAAGCTCGCCAAGCCCCATACCGACGGCTCCTACTCGCATTTTGGGCGTTATACGCGCACTTTGCATTAAAACTGGCTCTAAGCTCAAATTTTCACCTATGATGCTAACTAGTCCCGCACCCATAGTTAGCGCGGCAAGTCCCGCTATACGCGCCGCTCCACACTTTTTGCCGCTAACGACAAACACGTGGCCAAAGTCACCCTTGTTAGCGTTTTGCTTAGTGCGAAACGGCAAATTTAAGTCGCTCTTACCAAGTTTATAAAAGCTTGTCCCCGTCTCGTAAAGCTCACGCGAGAAGCCTAAATTTGCTACTTTCACGCGTCCGACGAAATCCTTTGCAAAGTCGCTATAAAGCGCTAGCTTTAACGCGCCCATCGTCACGGTCATATCCGCTTTAAACGCGGCGCCCTGCGGCACGCCGTTTTTATCAAGTCCGCTTGGGATATCACAGGCAAGCTTGTAGGCGGGTTTTGCGTTTAGTAGATTTATCAAATTTATCGTTCGCTCGTCTAGCTCGCGGCTAAGTCCGGTTCCGAAAATCCCATCGATGATGCAGTCAAATT
>CAURKE010000225.1:0-2535 GCA_963525055.1 uncultured Campylobacter sp.
TCCCAGTTGCGCATATCAAGCTTTAGCTCGCCCAAATTTAAAATTTCGGCGATCGGCGTTAATACGTCTTGGTTATAAAACGCTAGCGGCACCTGGTAGATACTGGCTGAATCGATACTCTCGATGACGCAGTTGCGCTCTACGCCGCAGCTGGAGGCTATTTTATCTTTTAATTCACGATTTAGCGGCTGCTCGGCGCGGCAGATGATCATATCGGGGCTGATACCGATACGGCGTAGCTCGCCGACGCTGTGCTGAGTAGGCTTGGTTTTTAGCTCGCCGGCGACCTTGATAAACGGAACGAGAGTTAGATGGATATTCATCGCGCGTTTGCGGCCGACCTCGACGCGAAGGGCGCGGATAGCCTCCAAAAATGGCAAGCCCTCAATGTCGCCTACCGTGCCGCCGATCTCGACGATCAGTATGTCGCGACCCTCGCCAGCCTTTTTGATACGATCAACGATCTCGCCTACGATGTGTGGGATGACTTGGATCGTTTTGCCCAGATAGTCGCCTCTGCGCTCTTTTTCGATGACGGAGCTATAAACGCGGCCAGTCGTGAAGTTGTTATCTTGGCTTAGGCTCTCGTCTAAAAATCTCTCGTAGTGTCCCAGATCCAGATCCGTCTCCGCGCCGTCGTCGGTGACGAAAACCTCGCCGTGCTCGAGCGGACTCATGGTTCCGGGGTCTACGTTGATGTACGGGTCGGCTTTTAGCATGCTTACTTTTAAGCCGGTATTTTTAAGAAGCGTGGCGATAGAAGCCGCCGCGATGCCCTTACCCAGCGAGCTTAGCACGCCGCCGGTTATAAAAATATACTTTGTTTCGTTTGGATTTTTTTGCATATCGCGCCTTTTAATTTTTTGCGCGATTATACCTTATTTAAAATTTATAAACGCTTGTGAGCATAAATAATTTTTCAAGTCTAAAACTTTAAAATGATATTTTAAGTTAAATTTCTGTAGTATGTTAAGTTATGATTAAAAAATATATTAAAAACATCTCGTCTTTGTATGTCGACGGCTTTAGAAACATGAAGCTCGGAAAGAGCCTGTGGCTCGTGATAGCCATCAAGCTGCTTATAATGTTCGGGATTTTAAAAGTATTTATCTTTGATGAAAGTTTAAATTCGAAATTTGAGAGCGACGAGGCCAAAGCGAACTTCGTCATTTCAAATTTGACAAAGGAATAAAATGTCTGAAATCGCTTCGGTCGATTGGTCGCGCGCGCAGTTTGCGCTCACCGCGATTTACCACTTTTTGTTTGTTCCGCTCACGCTGGGACTTAGTTTTATCATTGCCATTATGGAGAGCATCTACGTCAAAACCGGCAACGAGCAGTGGCTAAAAATCACCAAATTTTGGCTCAAACTCTTCGGTATAAACTTCGCCATCGGCGTAGCTACGGGCATCATAATGGAATTTGAGTTCGGCACCAACTGGGCGAATTACAGCTGGTTTGTCGGCGACATCTTCGGCGCGCCGCTAGCTATCGAGGGCTTGCTCGCGTTTTTTATGGAGGCGACGTTTTTTGCCGTTATGTTTTTTGGCTGGGATAAGGTTAGCAAGAAATTCCACCTCATCTCGACCTGGCTTGTGGCCATCGGTTCAAATTTAAGCGCGCTTTGGATACTCATCGCAAACGGCTGGATGCAGTATCCGGTGGGTATGAAATTTAACCCGGCAACCGCCAGAATGGAAATGGAAAATTTCTTCGAGGTAGCGCTTAGCCCCGTCGGCATAATCAAATTTTTACACACCGTAACTAGCGGCTACGTCGCTAGCGCGCTTTTTGTTATAGGCATTTCGGCGTGGTTTATCCTAAAAGGACGCCACCTGATCATGGCTAAAAAATCAATCGTCGTAGCGGCAAGCTTCGGGCTTGTGACGTCGCTATTTTTGATGTTTAGCGGCGACGAGAGCGCATATCAGGTCGCGCGCACTCAGCCGATGAAACTAGCCGCGATGGAAGGCCTTTATAAAGGCGAACAAAACGCCGGCCTAGTCGCCATGGGCGTGCTAGATCCGTCTAAAAAACCGGGCGACGGCAAGGACGCGTTTTTACTCGAACTAAAAGTACCTTACGCGCTTGGAATCATGGCTACTAGAAAATTCGATAGTTTTACTCCGGGCATCGAGGATCTAGTCTACGGCAACGAAGCGCAAAATATCGAGAGCGTCGCAAGCAAGATGGCTAAAGGCTCGCTAGCAGTTAGCGCACTTGCTAGCTACAACGCCGCTAAAAAATCGGGCGATAAAGCCGCCATGGAGCAAGCCGAGCAAACTCTGGCTCAAAATATGAAATTTCTAGGCTACGGCTATCTAAAATCCCCGGAAAGCGCCGTGCCGCCGGTCGGCATTACGTTTTATAGCTTTCACTTGATGGTGGCTCTTGGTACTTACTTTTTGGCTTTATTTTTGGTCGTTACGTATCTTACGATGGCAAACGATATCGAAAATTTCAAAAAGCTACTGTGGGTGTGCGTATTTAGTATCCCGCTAGGACTAGTGGCGATCGAGGCGGGCTGGATAGTAG
>CAURKE010000226.1:0-2534 GCA_963525055.1 uncultured Campylobacter sp.
AGACGATCGCGCCGCGCACGATATCCATCATCTCAAACACGCCCCACAGGCTAAAGACTATGAGCGAGGCGTTAAATTTGGAGATATCTATCCCAAAAGCCTTGCTCGCGCCGTAGTAAAATAAAAATAGCCATACGATTTGGGGCATTATGCGCACGATCTCGAGGCAAATTTTTAGCACGAAAAAGATAAATTTGTTTTTTGAGCTCATCAGTACGCCCAAAAACGTGCCCAAAACGAGAGAGATGGCGATCGAGATAGCCGAAATCTGCACGCTCATCCACAGCCCCTCGAAAATCAGCCGCTTTAAGACCAGCGGGTCTAATAAAATACTAACTCCGTCCAACTCTCATCCTTTTTTCAAGCCAAAATAAGACCAAAGATATCGGCAAAATGATAATCAAGTAGCTAACGACGAGCATAAAAAGAGCCTCGTTGGTCATGTAGTAAAGCCCGATGATATCCTTTGTCGCATAGACCAGGTCGGGCAGGGCGATGATGCTGATGACCGAGGTTTCTTTGATGAGAAAGATGACGTTAGCCGCGATCGAAGGTATCGAGACGCTAAAGGCCTGAGGCAAGATAACGTAGCGTAAAATTTGCCCCTGCGTGAGCGCGACGCTAAGCGCGGCCTCGATCTGCGTCTTTTTCACCGCCTCAAAGCCTAGCCGAAAGCTCTCCGCCATGTAGCTGCCGCCTAGAAACGCAAGCCCCGCGACTGCGCAGGTAAAGGCGCTCAAATTTAACCCGAATTTGCTAAGCCCGTAGTAGAGGAAAAAAAGCTGTATAAGCAGCGGCGTGTTTCTGGAAACCTCGATGTAGCCGTTTACGACGAATGTTAGGAATTTGACCTTGTAAAATTTAACCAGCGTGCAAAATATGCCGATAACAAGCGAGAGCAAGATACCGTAAAGCGAGAGCTTGACGGTGAAAATGCCCGCTTTTACGAACATCGGCGTAAATTCTTTTATAAACTCAAAATCCATAAATTTTTTAGCTTCTTTTTGATAATTTCGCGAGATTGTAGCGAAAGCAAACTAAATTTAAAACTAATTTTGTATGATTTATTTTAAAATTTAAGCTTGCAAAAGGTATCATAACCCCTAAATTTTGATAGAAATTATTTAAATAAAGGACGAATTTGAGAGCGTTTGCAGAGTGGGAAAAACAAGAGCTGATATTTTTATCGCTTCCGCACGAAAACACCGACTGGAAGCCGTATCTGGGCGAAATTTTAGACGCCTACGAGAGGCTGGTTGCCGCTATCGTACCGTTTCAAAAGGTCGTTTTGATCTGCCCTGAGGAGAGGATTTTTGCGGAGCGATTTGCGAAATTTGATAACGTAGAGTTCGTAAAAATCGACACCGATGATACGTGGATACGCGACTACGGCATGATAGACGTAGAGGACGGCGCTAAAATCGTTAGCTATGATTTTAAATTTAACGCTTGGGGCGGCAAATTTGAAAGCTCGAAGGATAACGCCGTAAATTTGGAGCTAGCTAAGCGATTTAAAAGCGATTTGCGCAGTATCGATCTCGTGCTTGAGGGCGGCAGTATCGATTTTAACGGGCGTGGCACGCTACTAACGACGCAAAAGTGCCTGCTAAACGACAACCGCAACTCTCATCTAAACAAAGAGCAGATCGATGCACGGCTTAAGGAGCTTTTCGGTCTTGATCGCGTGATATGGCTTAAAAACGGCTTTATAAAAGGCGACGACACCGACAGTCACGTCGATACTCTGGCGCGTTTTATCGCTCCTGATACCATCGCGTATGCATGCTGCGACGATCCTGCCGACGAGCATTTTGAGGAGCTAAATGTGATGAAAAAAGAGCTTGAAAATACGGGCTTTAAGCTCGTGCCGTTGCCGCTTCCCAAGGCTAAATTTTACGGCGGCAAGAGGCTTGGCTGCACGTATGCGAATTTTATCTTTATAAACGGCGCCGTGATCGTGCCGACGTATGGCGACGATAACGATAAAATCGTGCTTGAGCGACTCGCGCAAAAGCTGCCTAACCATAAGATAATCGGCGTGGATTCGCTTGTTTTCGTACGTCAAAACGGCTCGCTACATTGTTCCTCACAGAATAGATTTTTAGGCGCAAGAAGCGTGAGCGAAGCCGAAAGCGAAATCTAAATGCAACTAAACGATGTCGGCATAAAAGGTCAAAATGAAATTTTAGGCCGCAGAGCCGTGATAGTCGCGGGCACGACGGCATTTGCGCTAGCTGTGGTTAAATTTGCCGCGGGTTTGATCGGCGGTTCGGTGGCGGTACTTAGCTCGGCGATCGATTCGATGCTTGACCTGCTGGTTTCCGTGCTAAATTTCTTCGCCATCCGTAAATCCCAAGCTGCGCCCAATGCTAAATTTAACTTCGGTTACGCCAAGCTAGAAGCGCTTGCGGCGATGTTTGAGGGCGTTTTGATCGTGGGTGCTGGCGCGTTTATATTTTACGAGAGCGTGCGTAAGCTACAAACGGAGCAAGCGCCCGTAGATACGGCTTTTTCGCTCTATGCGATGGCGCTAT
>CAURKE010000227.1:0-2524 GCA_963525055.1 uncultured Campylobacter sp.
TTGTTTAGCGCTGCGATCGCGCCCTCTACGACCTTGGCGTAGTCTGCGGGCGAAATTTTACTGATGAGAGGGGCTTCCGAGTAGCCGATCTGATAGGGCAAGTACGCTCCCGTGGCCTTTAGCGCGCTTTTGCTTTGCACGAGTTTAAAGCTCAGCCTTAGCGCATCTAAAAGCTCGCGCGCGCCGCGAAAATACGGGCCGAAATACTTGACGTTTTTGCCTCGGACGATCTTGCGCGTGATCTCAAAGCGCGGGAAATCCTCGTCCAAATTTATGTAGATGTAGGGATAGGTCTTATCGTCGCGCAACAAGATGTTGTATTTTGGCCTTAGCTGCTTGATGAATGAGTTTTCCAGTATCAGCGCATCGGCTTCGCTGGGAGTGACGATGTATTCGAGGTGTACGGCCTCGCTGATCATCTTGTGGATGCGCGGGCTAACCTTGGGCGAGGGGGTGAGCGCGGGCGTAAACGAAAAGTAGCTTTTGATGCGGTTTTTTAAAATTTTAGCCTTGCCAACGTAAAGTAGCTTGCCGGCCTTGTCGAAATACTGATAAACGCCGGGTTGGGCTGGCAGCGAGCGGATCTCGTCGATTAGCAAAATTTGGCTCCCGTCGGTAAATTTGAGCTTTTGCCGCTTGGGGTTAAATTTGACCAAATTTGATTCATTGCGCCCCGCTTAATTCTTTAGCTAAATTTTGTTTTATAGCAAGGCGGATCTTTTCAAATCCTTCAAAAATCCGCTCGCTTTTGGCTAAATTTACAAACTCGCCTTTAGCAGGCTCCGCGTAGGTAAAAATTCGCTTTTTTTCGTATAGGTTGGTTGCTTTTTTAAATTTTAAATGTTTTGTCACAAAAAATTTAACGTCCGTCACGCGAGCGAGCCTGCCGTCAAAATTTACGCTAGAATAGATTTTTAATAAGCCTTTTAACATTTTTATACTACTATCGCTTTTTAATTCCTGAAGTCCTAGCGGATGAAACAGGGCGAAAAACAAAATGCCGTTTTTCTCGTAGCAAAAGGCGATGAGTCTGCGATGATTTAGGCTTAAGAGCTGTAAAAATTCCCCGCATTCGCTACGGTTTTTTAATTCTTTATAAAAAGGATTATCAACAATATGTCGAATAATAGTCTTAGCGTCTTTCATAGGGCGATTTTAGCATTTTTTTTGTTAATTTTTATAGCAGGCTGCGGCCACAAGGGCGATCCGTTCTACGAAGCGCCGTCTGAGCCTTCAAACAGCAAAACCGAAAAGATAAATAAACTATAAATCAAGGAGAGTAAATGAAGATTTTCGGACTTTTGGGTCTATTTTTCGCACTTGCTTTCGGTAGCGGCGACGCTGCGGGCGAGGCTTTAAATTTAACGACTACGTGGGTGGGTATTGCGAGCCTCATCATTTTCGTCGTGGGATATTTTTTCATCGCTACGGAGGAAAATTTTCACATAGATAAGGCTAAACCAGCCATATTTATCGGCACTTTTATGTTCCTACTCATCGGCTTTTATATGCTAGCAAACGGCCTAGATGTGCATTTGTTGCAAAATGAGGTAAATCACCTGATTTTAGAGATTTCGCAGATCGTATTTTTCCTTATGGTTGCGATGACCTATATCGAGGCGCTCATCGAGCGAGACGTGTTTAATGCGCTAAAATACAACCTCGTCTCCAAGGGCTATACGTACAAAAGACTCTTTTGGCTAACGGGCGTTTTGGCGTTTTTCATCAGCCCCGTCGCCGACAACCTAACTACCGCTCTCATCCTCTCCACTGTGCTTTTAACGATAGATAGAAATAATACGAATTTCCTAGTCGCTGGCGCGATAAACATCGTCGCAGCCGCAAACGCAGGCGGCGCGTGGAGTCCGTTCGGCGATATCACGACGTTGATGGCTTGGGCTGCGGGCAAGGCTCCGTTTATCGACTTTTTCGCACTTTTTCCTGCTTCATTTATCGGCTGGCTAGTTACGGCTTTCTTGCTAGCGCGCATAGTGCCTGCGGGCAGTCCGCATTTTGACCCTGCGACAGAGCCGAAAGTAAGCATCAAAAAAGGCGGCAAAGTCGTTATCGGTCTTGGCGCATTTACGATATTTTCGGCAGTTATGATGCACCAGCTTTTCCACCTACCTGCGATGTGGGGCATGATGTTTGGCTTCTCGCTTCTTAGCATCTACACTTACATCTACAAAAAAACTAATAAAAACGAAGAGCCTATGCATGTCTTTCACTATATGTCAAAGATCGAAAACAACACGCTTTTCTTCTTCTTTGGTATCCTTGCCGCCGTCGGCGCGCTACACTTCGTCGGATTTTTAAACTACGCCGTTTCGCTTTATGATAAATTTGGCGCCACTACCGTAAATATCGGCGTCGGCTTCCTGTCTGCTATCGTGGATAACGTCCCTGTTATGTCCGCCGTGCTAAAAGCAAATCCTATGATGGGTGCTGATGCGGGCGAAAATTTAAGCCAGTGGTTACTAGTTACCTTGACTGCCGGTATCGGCGGCTCGATGATTAGCTTCGG
>CAURKE010000228.1:0-2519 GCA_963525055.1 uncultured Campylobacter sp.
CCCTCAGGCGTGTTGGCGTAGGCCCCAAGTCCTCCGCCTACCTTACTACCAAATAAGCCTCCAAGTCCTGCAAAGTCCGTGTTTCTAGCGCTTCCCTCGGCTGCCGCTAACTGTACGCCGGAGCGGTTTTCGATGAGAGTTAGCATCGTACTGGCATCACTCGTGCTAAATCCCCCGGCTACCGCGCCGGCTACGCCGCCAAAAAATGCACCGACTACGCCACCGATACCGCTAGTATCGCTTGCGCTAAAAGTTATCGAAGGCGTTAAAGTGTAGTCTGCGGCAACCATCTGACCTTTTTTAAAATTTGAAGTCTTTCTAAGTTCGCCCGACTGCATCAAGGCGCGCTCTTCCATCATTTGGTTAAATGCCTTACCGCGCTCGACGACGACAAAGCAGTTTGATTGTTGCGCTAAAAGCCTAAGAACCGGAACGGTGGAAGGAAGCCTATAATCTCTTGTAAGTACGGTATACCAGTCAGAATCTCTATCTTCGTAAATCACCATGGTGCCTAAAGATTGAGAACATTTTTGAAGTTGAGCGTTTGCGTTTTGAGAATTTGAACCGCCTGCAGAGCCCGTAGCAGTCGTTTTGGCGCTGCTTGAGCCCATATTCATCGACGACATACAACCCGTCAAAAGAAAAGGCAAAGCCAAAGCCGCAATCTTCGACGCGCCAAAAAGCGATTTTATCATTACATACTCCTTGAAAAAATTTCGAGAGATTGTATTATATTTGCGCTAAAAATTTACTTTACTTTAAATTTTATATTATAAAATGATTAAAAATTAACTAGAAAGGATTTTTCATGAAGAAGTTTGCTTTAATAGGTCTTATCGTTGCTCTTTTTATAAACTTTGCAGACGCTTACGACAGATATTCAAACGAATCTTTAATTATCGTACCAAACGGAAAAGCTTATAATAAAAAACGCTGCAAAGATGGATATTGCAACGATATGCTTTCAAATTCTGACGTTATTTTGATGCTAGACGACCGTTACGACGATAGATACAGAAGAAACTATAAAAGAAAAGATTACCGCAGGGAACTCACCGATCAATACATGAGACAAAACGGTATCGGCAGATATGACGGATACGATCCTAGAGATAGTGGTTATAATAGAGGTTATAATGACGGATACGATGACGGATATAACGACCGAGACGACGAATACTATAACAACAAGCCGAGACTAGGCATCCGCGTTAGATAAATTTGACGCCAGTTCGCGGCCAGTCGTTAAATTTGACCGGCGGCGAAATTTGATTTACGAATTTGATTTACAAAAAGGAAAATAATGCTAACCAACCCCGTCGTGATCAGTATCATCGTGATGACCGCGCTTTGTTTGCTGCGATTTAACATCCTGCTTTCCATCCTCGTCTCCGCCCTAGTCGCGGGACTCATCTATCACGGCGGATTTGCCGGCGTAGGAGCCTTTTTCGATGCGCTAACGGCTACCACCTCTACGCTGATAACGGGCATGAAGGGCAACCTAGAAACCTCGCTCAGCTACATCCTGCTCGGCGCGCTTGCAGCCGCGATAGCCAACACAAACCTAACCGCGATCCTCATAAACGCCGTTAGTAAGGCTCTAGCAAAAACCAGCACCTATTTTGCTCTGATAATCGCTTCTATCGCGTGCTTTTCGCAAAATTTGATCCCGGTTCACATAGCTTTTATCCCGATTCTCATCCCGCCGCTTTTGCCGCTGATGAACCGCCTAGGAATCGACCGCCGAGCCGTCGCGTGCGCGCTAACTTTCGGACTAAAGGCGCCGTACGTGAGCCTTAGCGTGGGCTTTGGACTTATCTTTCACGGTATCATCAAAAAAGAGCTCGCAAACAACGGCGTAGAGGTGCAGATGAGCGAGATCTCAAGCGTGATGTGGATCGGCGGCCTTTCTATGCTAGTTGGCTTGCTTTTAGCGGTTTTCGTCTTTTACCGCAAAAGACGCGACTACGCGCACACTAAATTTGAAACGAGCGAGGAACAAGAGGCGCAGATGGCCGCAAGCCTAAAAATGACGAAAAAAGAGTGGGCGGTGCTAGGCGGTGCGGTTGCGGCGTTTGGAGTGCAAATTTATACCGAGAGTATGCCGCTTGGAGCGCTTTTAGGGCTGCTAGTTATGGTGGTTTTCGGCGGTATCGAGTACCGAAAAATCGACAAAATCATGGACAGCGGCCTAGCGATGATGGGCTTTATCGCATTTATCATGCTCGTCGCCGCGGGCTTTGGCTCGGTTTTACGCGAGAGCGGCGGTATCGAGCAACTGGTGAGCTTTGCTAGCGCAGTCGCCGGCGGCAAAATGGGCGGCGCGATACTGATGCTAGCTATCGGCTTGCTCGTTACTATGGGTATCGGCACGAGCTTTGGCACGATACCGATCATCGCGGCGATCTATGTTCCGTTTTCGCTATCGCTGGGTTTTTCTCCGGCGGCGATCATCTTACTAGTTGGTATCGCGGCGGCTCTGGGCGATGCGGGCAGTCCCGCTAGCGATAGCACGCTAG
>CAURKE010000229.1:0-2514 GCA_963525055.1 uncultured Campylobacter sp.
GATGATATCGTGCGCATCGGCGTGAGCCACGTGACGGTAACGGTCAATGCCGTAATGCCCGAAGTGGGCGGCGAAATTTATGCCTGGGTGCGCCACGGAAATAGAATTTACCGCGGCGAAGAGGGCGCTGGAATTCTTGGGGCGCGCCAAGAGGAGGGAATCCGCAAGCTAAAAGAAGCCCGCATGATCGTAAAGATCAATACGGTCGTAATACCTGGCGTAAATATGGCTCACGTCCCGCAAATCGCGAAAAAGGCCAAGGAGTGGCAGGTTGATATCATGAACTGTATGGCGATGATCCCCGTGCATGATACGCCTTTTGCAAATATCAAATCGCCCTCGAATGAAGAAATTCGCAGTATGCGAAAGCTAATCGGCGGCTCTATGGCGCAGATGACTCACTGCAGCAGATGCCGCGCCGATGCATGCGGAAAGCTTTGCGAAGGTTAAGGGCTTTGGGTTGGGCGGGTTTTGTCGGCTTTTTATCGGTGCGGCAAATTTAAATTTATATCGCGGTCGCGATTTTTACGATTTTATTTTCAAATTTTATAAAAGGAGTTAGCATGGAGCTAAAACAGATTTTAAAACTAGGTCGGCGCTTGCCGTTTGTTTAAATTTAGCAAGCGCAGAATCGCTCGAGCAGATCAAAAGGGGCGGCGTGATCACTATCCTGGCCGAGGGCGTGTATTAGCCGTTTTCGTTTCATAATGAAAAGACGAACTAATGGGCTACAACGCCGAGATAGCAAAAGCCGTCGCAGACAAACTAGAACTAAAGCCTAAATTTATCGAAGCCTCGCGGGATGCTATGTTAGCAGTGTTTGACGCAGGCAAAGCAGACACCGTGTTTAACCAAGTAAGCATCACCGAAGAGCGCAAGAAAAAGTATGACTACTCCGTGCCGTACATGACCTCGTACTCGGCAATCATCGTGCACGAGGATAACGACGACATCAAGAGTTTTGACGATCTAAAAGGCAAGCGCTCGACGCACTCGGTAAATAGCATGTGGATACCGACCGTCGAAAAGTACGGCGCAAAACTCGTCGCAGCCGATAATCTAAGCGACCAGATAAATCTCAAATCACGAGGCGTGCCGACGACATGATAGACGACGCTGTGATGTTCTACGACTACAAAAACAGCACCCAAAAGCCCCGATAAAGCTGATAGAAGCAGGCGAAGATCCGATGTATGCGGCTCCGATCGTGCATAAAGGCAACGTCGAGCTGCTAAACGCCGCAAATAAGGCACTATAGGAGCTACGCGTAGAAGGCAAACTAAAAGAAATATCGATGAAGTATTTTGATAAGGATATTTCGGAATAAACCAAAAAGCAGTGGGCGGGTAAATTTTAAATTTACAAATTTATAATTTATGTAGTCAAATTTATTTTTCAAACTATCTTTTTACATAAATGCATTTTCTAAATACTATTTTTATAACTTTTCTACACAACATAAAACCATAAAACAGGTATTTTGGCGCTAGGAAGTCGTTAAACTAAATTTAGTAAGATTATTTTTGGTTTTACGGATATTTTGTGTAAGACTCGTATAAATTTAAATAATTCAAAAATAAATAAGCAACTTACAAAAAGTTCAAGCAACTTTTTGTAAGAGTACTATTTTTTAGCGCTATTTGCCCTCTTCAAATGCGCCGGCAGATAAGATTTTAGCTATTCTAGCATTTAGAAGCTCGTCTACTTTTAGTTTTTCAAGTTTATCTAGCTCGGTTATAAAATAGCTTGCGAGCGCTTTTACGGCACTCTCTTTATCTCTGTGAGCACCATTTATCGGCTCTTCTATGACGTCGTCTATCAAATTTAAGCTTTTTAGATCGTCGGCGGTTATTTTTAGTGCTTTAGTAGCTTGCTCTTGTTTTGACGGGTCGTTCCAAAGTATAGCTGCGCAACCCTCCGGTGAGATAACCGAAAAAACTGAATTTCGCATCATTGCTAGCCTGTCAGCTACGCCTATGGCTAGAGCCCCGCCGCTTCCGCCTTCGCCTATAACGACGGCTATCATCGGAGCTTTTAAATTTGCAAATTCAAATAAATTTCTAGCTATCGCCTCGCTTTGACCGCGCTCCTCAGCTGCAACGCCAGGATATGCGCCCGGAGTATCTATTAAAAATAGTATCGGAAGTCCGAATTTCTCAGCCATTTTGGCTACTCGTAAGGCTTTGCGGTAACCCTCTGGATGAGGCATGCCAAAATTTCTTTTTAGTTTATTTTTGGTTCCTCGCCCCTTTTGCTCGCCTATAACGACGACTTTTTTAGAGCCTATATAGCCGATAAAGCAAACTATCGCCGCATCGTCGCGATACGCTCTATCGCCGTGAAGCTCATAATAATCCCTCATCATACCTTTGATGTAGTCAATAGCATAAGGGCGATCCGGGTGGCGAGCTAAAGCAAGGCGCTGAAACTCGTTAAGATTTTTGTAAATTTTAGCGGTCTCTTTTTCTAAATTTTTATTTAGAATTTCTACCGCATGTTCATCGCCGCGAATCC
>CAURKE010000230.1:0-2510 GCA_963525055.1 uncultured Campylobacter sp.
AATTTGCACCGATCCAAAGGAAAGCGTTGAAAAAAGGGCTTGAGAAATTTAACGAGCTCGTGGCGGCCTTTGAGCGGCTGCCCGGCGTGGGTAAAAAATCCGCCCAGCGCTACGCCTATCACGTCTGCCTAAAGGACAGCTTCGGCGGGCTAAAACTCGCGCAAAGCATCGAGGACGCCGTGAGATTTACGGGCAAATGTCAAATTTGCGGCGGGCTTAGCGAGGACGAGATTTGCGACATTTGCAGCGACGAAACTCGCGAGAAGGAGCTACTAGCAGTCGTCGAAAGTCCAAAAGATATCCTGGTTTTCGAGCAAAGCGCGATCTACCGCGGGCGCTACTTCGTGCTCGAGGAAATAACGCAGGAGCAAACCGAAAAACTGCGCGCGATCATAGAACAAAACGGCGTGACCGAGATCATTTTCGCGCTAACGCCGGGGCTTAGTAGCGATGCGGTGATGGTATTTATCGAGGATAAGCTAAGCGATTTGGGAGTTAAATTTAGCAAGATAGCCCAAGGCGTACCAACAGGCGTAAATCTCGAAAACATCGATCTTTTGTCGCTTATGAAAGCGCTTGATAGTAGGACGGAGCTGTAAATTTAACTCTGGCGCGTGAGGCTTTTTGGAATTTCACGCTACGTTTTTAAATTCGTTCAAATCCAAATTTAAGACTAGGCGAGCAAATTTGCCCACATATTTTTAAACCGATAAACCACCCCAAAGCTAATCAAATTTACAACGACTCAAATTTAGCGCACAGCCCTAAAGCCAAAAAAGAATAAAAAGAGAGTTTAAAAATTTACGACCCGAAGGCCGTAAATTTAAGCCGTCCGAAACGAGCGGCGAGAAGTTATTTCGTAGTTTTTTGGATATACGAGAACTCGGAAATTTTCGTCCACTCGCGAGCCTTAGCCAAAAACGCTCTTTGAGAGTCCAATATCTCCTTAAACAGCGGATCTTTCGCCGCCTCTTCGTCTAGGATTTCGTCGCTTGCTTTTCTAAGCGCGTCCATGACATCCTGCGGGAACGAGCGAACCTCGATGTCCGGATACTCCGCTTTCATCTTTGCCCAGTATTCGGCGTTATCAAAGAACGAGCGCGTATTTAGCATGCTAGCTACTTGATTAGCCGCAGCCTCGATCACAGCCTGAAGGTCGGCAGGCAGCTTCTCGTAGGTCTTTTTGTTTACGAAAAACTGAGTTTGGCCGCTCGGCTCTTGCCAGCCCGTGTAGTAGTATTTGGCGATCTTGTGGAAGCCAAGACCCATATCAAACGCAGGGCTCACCCACTCGACCGAGTCGATCGTGCCCATCTCAAGCGCCATATATAGCTCGCCGGTCGGGATCGTGTTTATCGTCGCTCCCACGCGCGCCATAACCTCGCCGCCAAAGCCAGGGATCCTGATCTTTAGGCCTTTTAGATCCTCTACGCTTTTGATCTCTTTTTTAAACCAACCGCCCATTTGCGTGCCTGTGTCGCCAGCGTTAAAGACTTTGATGTTGTATTTATCGTAAACTTTTTCTTCTAGCTGCTTGCCGCCGCCAAACTCATACCATGCGCGTAGTTCGCCTGCAGTCATACCAAAAGGCACGGCTGTAAAAAACATAGTGTTTGCATCCTTGCCCTTGTAGTAGTAGGATGCAGTATAGCCGATATCGTACTGACCGCCTTTAACAAAATCTAGGATACCAAACGGCGCCTTATGCTTAGACGGATAGTCTATCCTCACCTCTAGCCTGCCGTCAGATAGCGTCTCGACTACGCGTTTAAATTCTTTCGCCGCATCGCCCAAAACAGGCGTAGTGCCCTCCCAGGTGCTAGCTAGCTTTAGTTTATAGGTTTTGTCCGCTGCGTTTGCGCTTAGCGCCAAGCCAAAAGCAGCCAAAACCGCTAAAAACTTTTTCATTTTTGCTCCTTGAAATAAATTGGCCGATTATACTTATTTTTTTTAAAAATTTGGTAAAATTGCGCAAAAAGGGGCATCCATGAATAAAAAAACCAAAATCCTAGCCACGGTCGGACCGGCCAGCGAATCCATAGAGGTTATGGAGCAATTAGTTTTAGCCGGAGTCAATGCTTTTAGGCTAAATTTCAGCCACGGCACGCACGAATATCACAAATCAAATATCGATAAAATCAGGCAAGTAGAGGGGAAGCTCGGGCGCAAAATAGGCATATTTCAGGATATCTGCGGCCCTAAAGTAAGAGTCGGCAAACTAGACAGAAGCGAATTTAAACTAAAAATCGGCGATACTCTAATCTTCGTAAAAGAGGAAATTCTCGGCGAGCAAATAGACGAAAACCGCTATAAGCTTTGCATAAACCAGCCTCAAATTTTAGCCGCGTTAAAAACGGGCGAGTACATATATCTATGCGACGGACAGATCCGCGCTAAGATCATAAACGCAAGCGCCCAAAAAGTAGAAGCCGTGGTGGAAAACGACGGGATACTCCGCTCGAACAAGGGCGTAAATTTCCCAAATACCAAGCTTAATATCGAAGTTATCA